>NZ_JBFRLX010000069.1:0-13652 GCF_041470165.1 Vibrio sp. 10N.286.46.A8 | reverse complement strand
TCATCCTGAAGATACCTAGTCCGTTAGGCTTTTTCCTGTTCCTGCCAACTCCCTGTCGACAAGTTAAATATTACGGTATTTGGGCAAGTTTCCTAGACAGTCCCAAAAAACATTTCAGGTGAGAAATACGCCCACAATCACACAAACAAATAAAATCAGTAACTTAGATTTATTTTAAGACGATTTCATCGATTTAAAGTGACTTAGTCGCACACCACGTGTGAGAGATCTCGCACAAAGTGGGTATCAGAAACGGAAATTGGACTTCTGACAGGATAATTACACAGTCAAAGCTAGAAAAAGCGTACGCTCACCCCCATGTATTTGTCATGATATTAAATAAGAGATTCATCGGATGAGCCAAGCTATCTGTCGACTGATCGCTGAAGAACTGAATGTTCGTTCAGAGCAAGTCATCGCCGCAGTAAACCTAATTGACGACGGTAACACCGTTCCCTTTATTGCCCGCTACCGTAAAGAAGTCACGGGTGGCTTAGACGATACCCAACTACGTAACCTTGATAGCCGCCTTTCATACCTTCGCGAGCTAGACGATCGTCGCCAAACGATCCTAAAATCGATTCAAGACCAAGGCAAACTCACGCCAGAACTGGAGCGTGATATCACTCAAGCCGACAGTAAGACGCGCCTAGAAGATCTATACCTGCCATACAAACCAAAGCGTCGTACCAAAGGTCAAATCGCAATCGAAGCAGGCTTAGAACCACTTGCCGATACACTTTGGAATGAACCACAGCACGATCCTGAAACCGAAGCCGCTAACTTCATCAGCAGCGATAAAGGTATTGCTGATACTAAAGTCGCACTCGATGGGGCACGTGCAATCGTGATGGAGCGTATTGCAGAAGACGCAAACCTACTTGAAAAGATTCGCCAACATCTAACTCGTAACTCTGAGCTCGTTTCACGTGTCGTGGCAGGCAAAGAACAAGCTGGCGAGAAGTTCAAAGACTACTTCGAACATAACGAAACGCTAAACAAAGTACCTTCACACCGTGCGTTAGCCATGTTGCGAGGCCGAAATGAAGGCTTCTTAACGTTGGCAATGAATGCTGACCCTGAACAAGAAGAAGGTGTACGTGGTTCTTACTGCGAGAACATCATCTCTGATCACTACGGTATTACCCTGAGCAGCGCTCCTGCGGATGCATGGCGTAAGCAAGTGATTAGCTGGGCATGGCGCATCAAGGTTTCTATGCACATGGAAACTGAGCTTATGGGCGCTATGAAAGAACGCGGCGAGATCGAAGCGATTGAGGTATTCGCAACCAACCTTAAAGACTTGTTGATGGCGGCGCCTGCTGGCCCTCGTGCAACGTTGGGCTTGGATCCGGGTTTACGTACTGGTTCGAAAATCGCCGTGGTGGATTCAACCGGTAAGGTTCTAGCAACAGAAACCATTTACCCTCACCCACCACAGAAGCAATACGACAAATCTGCACACGTGGTTGAGCAGATGGTTCGCCAGTTCAATGTTGATTTGATTGCGATTGGTAATGGTACCGCTTCACGCGAAACAGACAGCTTTGTTGCTGATGTGATTAAGCGTGGCAACCTAACAGCACAGAAAATCATTGTTAGCGAAGCGGGCGCATCGGTTTATTCTGCTTCTGAGCTAGCGGCAAAAGAGTTCCCGAACATGGATGTCTCGATTCGTGGTGCGGTGTCTATTGCGCGTCGTCTACAAGATCCACTGGCAGAGCTTGTGAAGATTGACCCTAAATCGATCGGTGTGGGCCAATACCAACACGATGTGAGCCAAACCATGCTTGCTAAGCGCCTAGACGCGATTGTCGAAGACTGTGTAAACGCCGTTGGTGTTGATGTGAATACCGCTTCTGCCGCGCTTCTGACTCGTGTCGCTGGTCTTTCTAGCACCATCGCTCAAAACATCGTCGACTTCCGTGATGAGAATGGTCGTTTCGAAGCGCGTACTACCTTGAAAAAAGTCGCTCGTTTAGGACCAAAAGCCTTTGAACAGTGTGCTGGCTTCCTACGTATCATGGATGGTAAGAACCCGCTAGACGCATCATCGGTTCACCCAGAAGCTTACCCATTGGTGAAAACCATCGCCGAGAAAAACCACAAAGACATCAAGTCTCTGGTAGGTAACACAGACTTCTTACGTGGCTTACATGCGGTTGATTACACTAATGAGAATTTTGGTGTACCGACAGTAACCGACATCATCAAAGAGCTGGATAAACCGGGTCGAGATCCTCGTCCTGAGTTCAAGACTGCGACGTTCGCCGATGGCGTAAATAGCATGTCTGACTTGGAACCTGGCATGATCTTAGAAGGTGTGGTTTCAAACGTGGCAAACTTTGGTGCGTTCGTAGATATTGGTGTTCACCAAGACGGCTTGGTACACATTTCAGCGCTGACCGATCGCTTTGTCGCTGACCCACGTGAAGTGGTGAAAGCGGGTGATATCGTGAAAGTGAAGGTGATGGAAGTGGATGTTCAGCGTAAACGTATTGCACTAAGCATGCGCATGAAAGATGAACCTGGACAAGATAACCGCGCACAACGTTCAAGTGCACCTCGTACGCAAAGCCGACCAAATCAAAACTCACAAGGTGGACAACGCCGTCGTGAGGAGCCGCAACAAAACGCTGCGATGGGCGGTGCTTTCGCAGCTGCCTTCGCTAAAGCGAAAAAGTAATCCGTTAGCTCGTCTGCAAAACGGATGTGCTTAAAACAGAAAACCTGCATCCCTTAGGGTATGCAGGTTTTTTTATTATGTGTTCAAAAAAGACATCGAAGCTTGGTTGGGTCATAAGTTTTCGACTTACAACACGACTAGCATCTCTGATGGAGCATGAGGCGCAACGGCATGACCATAATGATATTTTATGACCTTACGTCGTTTCTCCATCTGTCCCTCCTGAATCGCCGCATCTAAAACATGCTTTGGCAGGCGGAAACGCATGGTATAGCCCTTTCCTTGATCAGCACTGTATGTTCTCAGAGCCAATAAGCTGAACAGCCTGTCAAAAGGATCTTGTGGCTTTTCATGGCTAACCGAATTGGCCTCTGACTCGTTCTCCATTTCATAACCTGGATGGTCTGAAGGATCCCAAGCCGACTGCTGCCTTCGTTTATCGTCTGATTTTACCTTACGCTCTGCATTGGTTCTCGCCAATGCTACTGCGGGAGCAACAGGTTCTCGGACTCTATTATCACGCGCAACTTGCTCTGTTTGCACATTAACGGACGGGGCGATTAGTGGCACACTTACTGCAGTTGCAGGTGACACAATCATCGCGAACTCTCCTCAAGAATCGCCCATCACTGTTGCCATAACACTGTCGTACTGAGTCAGCACAACAGGCATAGCCCAACTTACCGCAATCAACTCATGAGAGAGTTAGGTCTGAGTATCATGCAATGCCTTGGTGTTATACCAATCGTAGTAAATAACTGCTCATCCTAGCTTGTTAAAATGCTCGATAACGGCGTTAGAACTTTTGACTGTAGAATAACTACTTATCAAAACTACTTGTCAAAAAAAAAGCAGCCTTGTTTTCAAGCCTTTTTCCTACACTATTTTTGAACACTTACTTACTGTGATTGGTATTAGGTTATATATCGACCAATCCGGCAATAAATTTAGTGATTATTTTTGCGCGAAGCTAACTAGTTCACTGCAAAAGGCATCGGCTTCTGTCATAAACGGCGCATGTGAAGACTGCGTGAATATATATTGCTCGGTATGAGGTAGCGCTCTACCCAGATCTTTTGCTACCTTGATTGGCACCAATCCATCCAGTCGCCCGTATAAACGCAGCATAGGCACTGAAATCTCCGGCAGTTGTTCACGCAAGTCAACATCAGACAGCATCTTTAAGCCGGCCAATAAAGAATCAGGATTCGGAAGCGGACGAGACAGTACCGCTTGCTTGAGTTGTTTTACATCTTGCCTTGCAGAAGGGCTGCCCATGGCTTGCAGTGCCATAAAGCGTTCGATAGTGGTTTGGAAATCTTCAACCAGCTGTTCGGTAAATGCGCTTAATACGTTTGGCTGAATGCCTCGCCATAACACGGGTTCTTTTGCAGCGGCGAATTTAGGAGAACTGGCAACAGTCACCAATTTGCTTACGTAATCTGAGTGATGCAAAGCCATGTGTGTTGCGACCAAGCCACCCAGTGACCAACCGACCCAAATAGCCTGCTTTGGAGCTTCGGCCAACAGTTGCTGAGCTATCTCTTCAAGATCTTGAGCGTGGCAATGAGAACTGTGTCCATACCCAGGAAGGTCAACAACATGCACTCGAAAATCAGCTTCTAACGCATCAACGGTTTGTTGCCATACCGCACCGTTCATTCCCCAGCCGTGAACCAACACTAAATCAGGCCCTTGCCCAGAAACATGCCAATATAACGTGTCACTCATTCTCGATATTCCCTACTTTTTCCATCAGCGATAATCCGCGCTTTTCAGTATTGTGAGTAAAAGGAACACCATAACCCAAAAGCATCACGAGCTATGTTATCTGATTGGCTACAAAAACACACACCACGTCTGGTCACACCTCAATGCCACCTGTGTAAGCTAGATAAGTCGCACAGCGATACTCACCCTAGATGGTGTAATTCTTGTCTCAAACTCTTTGATCCAGTTCCTCGCTGCCAACGATGTGGTTTAAAAACGCTGCTCACAGTAGAGCAGTGCGGGCAATGTTTATCACAGCCTCCACCTTGGCATCGTCTCTATTGTGTTGGGGACTACACCTTTCCAACAGCACGTTACATTCAGCAAATGAAGTACGCCGATAAGTTTTGGTTTGCACGCGATCTGTCAAAGCTATTGGCTTCACGTATCGAACATCCTGCTTCGATGCTCACCAGTGTTCCTCTGCATTGGCGTCGATACATTCACCGTGGCTTTAATCAAAGTCAGCTGCTCGCTAATTACACAGCTCAAGAACTTGGCGTTAAAGATGAGGTGCTGTTCCGTCGAATTCGCTCAACAGCTTCTCAGCAAGGGCTAACTAAATCCGCACGATTGCACAATCTAAAGAGTGCTTTTACGCTTCGAAAACAAGACTTTCAAGGAAACATCCCCTCTCACGTCGCGATAATTGATGATGTTGTAACCACCGGCAGTACTGTGTATCAATTATGCCAATTACTACTTGAAGTAGGTGTGAAAAGGATTGATATTTACTGCATCTGCCGCACTCCTGAGCCCTCTGGATAGAAGCTGTGAATCGCTACTTGTACAGCAATCCAACAAAAAAGGGCTGAATTACAAGTCTGACAGGAGTAGAATGGCGCTAATAACCTACAAATCTACTCAGGTATTCGTCGTGTCAAATATTACTATTACAGAAACAGCTCAAACTCACTTTGCCAATCTGCTGTCACAGCAGCCTGAAGGTACAAACATTCGTGTGTTCGTGGTAAACCCAGGCACACAAAACGCTGAGTGTGGTGTTTCTTACTGCCCAACAGATGCTATCGAAGCGTCTGATACAAAACTGTCTTTCGAAGCATTCTCTGCATACGTAGATGAGTTAAGCCTGCCATTCCTAGACGAAGCTGAGATTGACTTCGTGACTGACAAAATGGGCTCTCAACTAACACTTAAAGCACCAAACGCTAAAATGCGTAAAGTATCAGACGACGCAACTCTGATAGAGCGTGTTGAGTATGCAATCCAAACCCAAGTGAACCCACAGCTTGCTGGCCACGGTGGTCACGTTAGCCTAGTAGAGATCACTGAAGAAGGTGCTGCTATCGTTGCATTCGGCGGTGGTTGTAACGGTTGTTCTATGGTTGATGTAACGCTAAAAGAAGGCATCGAGAAAGAACTTCTTCAACAATTCGAAGGTGAATTGACAGCCGTTCGTGATGCAACTGAACACGATCGTGGTGAGCACTCTTACTACTAATCATGTTTACTACTAGGCACTTTACAACTAAGTGCTCCTACAACTAAGCACTCATACAGTCTTAGCCAGTAGATAGTTAAAGATTCAATGAAAAGGTTGATGCGCAAGCATCAACCTTTTTTTGTGTTTAAAACAGCGAAAGCACTCCTGAACCGTATATTTCCCGTTCAATACCAATAATGGTGAGGCGTTACCATTTGCAGTAAGGTATTCAAGTGATCGCAATCGGTTCCTGATCCAATAATTCTAGGATATGAAAGCTGGGATCTAGGAACTCACCGTCATTTCCCCTATATTAGAATGACTTTATAAGAAAGAATTCCAATGAGTTAAGGAGTGAGCGCAATGACAAAAAGGACCAAACCAGAAATTTTGGCTCAGCAAACTGTCGCTCAATCAAAACTGTTCTCTATCGAGTCTCTCAATTTACGCTTTTCAAACGGTGAAGAGCGCACTTACGAACGTATGAAGCCCAGCGGCCGAAACGCAGTCATGATGGTTCCGATTACTGAACAAGGCGATATTCTGTTAGTACGTGAATACGCTGCGGGTACAGAGCGCTATGAACTCGGCTTCCCAAAAGGTCTAATTGATCCAGGCGAACAACCAAATGAAGCCGCCGTTCGTGAACTAAAAGAAGAGATTGGCTTTGGTGCCAACAAGCTGACTCCTCTAAAAGAAGTGATCCTTGCACCCTCTTATTTCTCTAGCAAGATGACGCTGTTTATCGCAGAAGAGCTCTACCCAGAGAAACTAGAAGGTGATGAACCAGAGCCACTAGACATTGTGCGCTGGCCACTTGCTCAAGCCGAAGAACTGTTAACGCATCTCGACTTCTGTGAGGCTCGCAGTATTACCGCCCTACTATTAGCCCTTCGCGTATTAAACAATAATTAAAACAGTCAGAATCACTCGAAGAGTAAGAGAATATTTATGCCAATAACAAAAGATTTGTCTCACCTGCTGCCCTCTGTCATTGAGATTGCTCGCTCTGCTGGGCAACTGATCTTAGAGATCTACGAGAAAAAAGATTACGAAGAGTTTACCAAGAGTGATGATACGCCCGTCACTAGTGCTGATCTCGCCGCTCATAAACTGATCTCGAAAAAACTTAGCGAACTGACACCTGATATTCCGGTGTTATCGGAAGAAGCCGCTGATATCAGCCTAGAGCAACGTTCTCAATGGGATCGCTACTGGTTGGTTGACCCGCTGGACGGTACACAGGAGTTCATCGCACGAAGTGGCGATTTCGCGACAATTATTGCCCTAATCGAACACAACAAGCCAGTAATGGGCGTGGTATACGCACCGGTTTCAGGTGTGAGTTATTACGCTTACAGTGGTAAAGGTGCATGGAAAATTCCAGACCTTAATGACAGCGTTAAAATCAAAACGCATCGTCACGAGCTGCCAAACCAATCGATCGCGATGGCAATCAGCCGTCGCCAAGACATCAATCGAATCACTAACCGTATGAGCTCTGCTTGGAACTACGACTTAGTTCCTCTTGGCTCTGCTGCGCTTAAGGCATGTTTAGTCGCAGAAGGAGCTGTCGATTGTTATCTACGTATTGGACCAACCGGAGAGTGGGATACCGCGGCAACCCAGTGCATTGTTGAAGAAGCTGGCGGACGAATCTTAAGTACCCAGTTAGAGCCGCTTTCGTACAATGAAAGAGAGACGCTTGAGAACCCGAACTTCATTGTACTTGGTGATGCTGACTTACCGTGGGCAGAAATCTTACAAGGCAAAGACTAAACTCGACGGCTTTGATCGCGGTTAAGCAGTTAAGCAGTTAAGCAGTTAAGCAGTTAAGCATTCAAACAAAATGGGCACCTCATTGAGGTGCCCATTTTCTATATCTCGTTATTTGATAACCAGCGGATGCTAGTTCAGAAGTAGATACCGGATTAAAAACGACCTTGGTAGGTAAACTGGTACTTACTCTGGCTATCAGGATTGCCCAACCACTTAAGCTGACTCTGCATCGCAGGTGGAAATTCAGCGCCCGGCTTAAACCATGCAGCCGAGGTGTAGCTTTGATTTGGCGTTACGCTCGCAGAAAACTCACTATCAACTTGAGCACTCTTCTGATTACCTTTCGCTGAAACAGTGCTGTTTTCACAACTGATGTCAGCAATCACAGGGCCAAAATCTAACGAGCCAACCGGAGAATCAACCGCAGCGCCCGACCAAGCAAGCGTACCTTCACCCGATTGACACCAAGGTTGAGCATGAACCGCATGTTTGATAGTCAGTTCAACTTGTCCTGCAATAGACACTGGCACTGGGGTAGCAGGCGCATATTTCATCACGTTGCTAGCTGGCATTGATGCCACTAAGTTTTCCGCGTAAGCACCACTCATGCTATACCCGATAAGCCCTTTACCAGATAAGTTCATGTCGCTGTTACGTCCAAAGCGAACCGCAAGTTCTACTTTGGCTTGGAATAGTTTAGAGAACTGGAAGTCCCACTGCACTGAGCCGTAATTGACACGCTGCCACGCAATATTGTTAGCGCGACCTTGCCAAACCGTACCCTCAACACCTTCAATACTTAAACCACGTACAACGGGCGCATGTTTGAGAACAAAAGAAGCCGGCAAGTGCAGCAACAAACTTACCGAGAAAAAAACGATAAAGATGCTGCTAAATAACAAACCATACTTAAAAGATAAACCGCGTTTCACATTAACCTCATTTAAACTGTAGTCGGTTGACGTCAATAACCCCAAGGCTATCAGAGCGATCAATATCCGTAAACTCAACCTCAACACCCTGCTTTTCTTTCAGGTATGTCAGCCAATCAACAAATTGATTAAATGGCAAAGGTTTAATCCACACTTGCAGCATCTCGCCACGTGGTTGCACTCGTATCAATTCAATCTTGAAGCGACGCATAGATGCGGGCACGGATTGATTCAGAGGCTGACTAGCACTAATGCCACCATTGCCTCTTAGTTCAACCACCTCATTGGCTTTATTGGTAACCCAAGCCAGTAGTTGCTTTTCACTTTGAATGCGACTCTGTGCCAGTTCAGCTCGCTGACTGAGGGGCTGTATTAGCCCCCAATAAATGATACCTACTACCAATAAAATTGAGCAACCAACGACTAATCGTTGCTCTCTTTGACTTATTGAAGTCCACCACGCTTGGAGTGGCTCAATTATATTTCTCATCACTGATCTCCTTGCGCAGTTACTGACGGGGCTTAAGGGTAAAACTACCAAATACGGCATCGCCATTACGGTTCAATGGCCCTTGTTCAACGGAAAACTTCTCTTCAAGTTTCACTTTAGCCGTCTCAAAATGTTGAAAATCAGCGCTTTTAGCTTGTAATCGAACTTCAGAGCGATTGCCATCATAGCGAATGCTTTCGACTTCGATCGATTTCACTTGTCCTAACGTTTCTGGCAGCAATGCTAACCAACCAAGTAAGGAGTCACCATCGCCTGAGCCACCGTATTTCTTAGCTTCGTCATTCATCTGACGCTTAAGGTAGCTTACTGTCGGAATTCGTTGTTTACCTGGCAGAACGGCTCTAAAGATACGCTCACTCTCCATGCGATAGGCTTGTGCTTGTGCTTCGTATTGCTGCACCTTCAACACTTGTTGAGTCACAATCACGGCCACCAGCAAGCAAGCAGCGATCGCCACCTTCTGCCATACACGCCAATATTTACTGAAAGAAGATTTGGTTTTAAAGGTGCCCGTCAGTAAATTTACGCCGCTTGTGATCGCTTGTTGGCTCAATAAGGACATCACCAATTCCGCAGGCTTAGCTTGCCACTCCACTCCACTTTGCTGCTGAACGTCGCCGCTCGGCATTGAGGTGTAACTGAAGATCGTCGCAGGCTTTTCTTCGTCATCAACGACAACCCAATCACTTTGCAAAAACATCGCTAACCATGCTTCGCTGATTGATACGGCTTGATAGTTACCTTGACGTTGAGAGTGACCTTGACGCAATAACCAATGTTGGTCGATCTGCAACGCACTGATGCCTTGTTCTTCAACAGGCACGGCTAGTGTATCTGGCAGCACCTTACGGAAAATAATATTGGCTTTGCGAAACTGGTCTAAAGCTTGTTTTAACCATTCGCGATCTACACCACACACAGTAGCGTGCGTTGCATCTTTATCTAAAATGGTTAGATGTAAGTCTTCTATATCTTGTGCCACTTCGTCTTCTAACAAAAATGGCAGCATAGAGTCGAACTGGCGAGCAGCACCTTTCGGAATTTCAACACGCTTAATTAAGCACTCATTTCCCGGCAATAAAGCGATACAGCTACGCTTTTCAGCGTAAGGCGTTAACTCATCAAGCTGATCCCAGCTAGACAGCTCACCACTTGCTATCACTTCTTGTTGGCTTGTCGACCAAACCAACCACTGCACTGGGCTTTGTGGCTCGCTACTCAGTCGAACGGTCAGAAACTCGCTCACGGATTCCTCCAAAACGACGGCGTACTACCGTCACTGTTTCTCTATTACTACTATAGAAAAGCGTTCGTATACGTACACGAGACTGCTCAACTAATACCTCTGCATCTAGCTCAAAATAGGCGCTATCTACAGTTAAATATGCTTTCGCTTGTTTGCTGATTTCAGCACTCACACCAACAATAGCAGGCTCAGCCATAAACGCATCCACCGAATCCCAGCCATCAAATGGGCGCTTGTCTATCAGCTGTTTGGCGTCCGATTCACTTAGACCGGGTGCAAACATTGCTTCCAGTAAAGATGCCTGCTTTTCGGAGATGGTATTCACGTTTAATCGGAAATCATCAGTGGGCAAAGCACAAATAAATGGATGTACCTTTTCCATTGCCTCACCAGAGACCTGATAAACGGCTCGCAGCTCCGATTCATCCGCTATTAAGCCATTCGCCGCCAAATAAGCTGGCTTCATCGCCTCATAAGTGCTGTCTTCTACACCCGTAGAAGAGGTGGCTCGAGTATCAGAGTCCAGAAATTCCCAACTTGAATTTGCGATAACCTCAGCCTGATAAGGCTCCACATCTTGGTTTTCCAGTAAGGTTTGCCAAACCTTCACTAAATAAGGGGTTTGGTTACTTGATGTCGTCGTAATCCCAGCGAGCGCATTAAGATTGAAACAAGCCTGCGCATCAACGATACGCCCTTTAACTTGGCCATAATCCAATGGGTATACCTGCTCTTCTAACGCCCATGGCTGGCTTAAGTTCACCGTATCACTATCTTTATAACTTTGCCTAATACCGTCTTGGACAAGCGCTTCTACACCAATGCTATACCAGTAAGCCTGTTGGTAATTCAGTTGATTGCCAACGCGCTTGAATTGCGTAAACAGACGCTCCGACATACTGCCAGCTATGGTTGCCATGATCGCCAAAAGCATCAGAATAATGATCAGCGCGACACCACGCTGTTTACGCCCCACAGCAGACCTTGTCAGTGCTGGCTTATTAGTTTGATGAATCATTATTCCCCTCATTACTGCCTGAAGAGTCACTGTTTGAAGAATCATCGACCTGATCTAAGGCGCCACTTGGTGTGAGATAAACACGTTCTATCTCACCGTAATCTTTCAGTGTCAGCTTAAGTCTCACCGCTTTAGGCAGTGATTTATCGGTTTGCCACTCTTTGCCCCAGCGGCTTCCGTCATAAAACTCGAACTCCAGGTTCTCAACATCATCAAGCAGAGGAGTAATCACACCTTGTTGGCCGGCAGGTGTATCGGGGTAACGCCACCATACACGCTCAAGCGTTTCCTCTTTTGTGCGGTAGCCTACTTTGGTGACTTCTCCGCGAGGGAACTGCTGCTGTGGGTTGTGCCAACCAAGGCGAGTAAACATAATGCCAACACTGTCGGAATCCAGTAAATACTCTTTCATTAGGATCAGCTTAGATGATGCTTCTTCACCATTGGTACGAAATTGTCGTACCGCCATCTGGCGAAAATCATTATCTAAAATGACTAAACTGCGTTGCAGTTGATTTAAACGAGCACTGCGCTCAATAGAGAGTTCGTTGCTTCGTTGGACCTGATTTACCACCTGATAAGCCGCCATGCTTAACGTGGAAAAGATGGCAATCGAAACCAAAACTTCGATTAAAGTAAAGCCTCTCCCTTTTGAAGATATACCTCGTTTACGCGGCGTATGCTTATTTGCCGACATGCTTTTACTTAGCGACTTGCTCTTAGCTAACGACACGATTCTACTTAACCACACGCTCTTAGTTGACCACACGCTTTTAATTGACCACATAGCTGCGCACCGTGACCACTGGAGAAGCTTTCTTACTGGTTGCTGCACTCACATCAAACGCCTTTAATAAATTATCGCTGGTATCGATGGGAGTCACCTTCCAGAACCACTCTCTTCCCGCTAACTCTTGCGTGCCCTGCGCTTTTTTAAGCTTCTCAGGATGCAGCATGACTAAGGCCATCTGGTTATCAACAACCATCGCCGCGAAGGTTTTTTCTTCTAGATAACTGAGGGTATTAATGTGTTGGGTGACAGCACGAATCACACTGATCGCCGCCGTAGCAAAGATAGCAAGCGCAACTAATACTTCAAGCAGAGTCATGCCTCGAGAACCAAGAGGCATACCACGAGAACGATAAGAAGAACGGTTATTCCTCTTCATCTTCTTCTCCCGGCTCTAGCAGTCGAATCACACCATTATCCAACACGCGAATACGCCAACCATCTTGTATGGTGTCTCCGGTATTTGGATAAAACGACAATACAAATGGCGTCATTTCAGCACTCGACAAGATGTATATCTGAGGTGGCTTGGGCTTTTTTTCCTCTTCAAGATCCGCAAACATATCTTCATCAAACAAGCTTCCGGGATTGAACAAACGATCATCGTCTTCCCATGCGCCACCACCTAAAGTCAGTGACAACGCGAGTTCTTCCGGTAATTCAGTTGAAGAGGGGATTTTTTCAAATTCGACTTCTTGCCAACCTTCTGACTTAAGCGCCATCAGAACGTAAGTCGATTTCTTTTCATCGACACGAACGCCAAAATCCAAGCCACTCAAAATAGCCTCTTCATTAAGCAATTGAACTCGTTGATAAAAGCTTTGAGCGTATTTTTTAGCAACATCTTTGCTATTGGTCGGAATAGTCGCGATCACCGCGACCGCCGTTACTGACAGTAATACCAACACCAAAAGAATCTCAATCAAGGTGAAACCTGGCTGTGTTTGCTGAGTTTTCACCTTGTAGACTCCATCTGTTTACGTCCAACCATCAATAACGTATCAACTAACACGAACTGTTCAACCAACAGGAACTTATCAAGCGACAATAAACCGAAGCTTATTGGAAATCTTGCATGTTCCAGTTACCGATATCCGCAGCGATACCTTCACCACCTTCTTGGCCATCAGCACCAAGCGTAAAGATATCGATAGTACCGTTATCACCTGGGCTTAAATATTGGTACTCATTGCCCCATGGGTCGTTAGGCAGACGCTTAATGTAGCCACCGTCACGGTAGTTACGAGGCTCTGGACTGCTTGGCTTAGAAACCAATCCATCAAGGCCTTGATCCGTTGTTGGGTAAACACTGTTATCCAGTTTGTACATATCTAGCGCGTTCTCTAGCGCCACGATATCCGTGATGGCTTTCTGTTGATCCGCCTTCTCTTTGTTACCCAAAAGGTTAGGAACAACAAAGCTAGCTAAAACACCAAGAATAACCACAACAACCATCACTTCCAATAGAGTAAAGCC
>NZ_JBFRLX010000068.1:0-32676 GCF_041470165.1 Vibrio sp. 10N.286.46.A8 | reverse complement strand
TGGTCACGATGCTGACGCTATCAACGCGGCTATCGAAGCGGCTAAAGCGGATCCTCGTCCGACTCTAATTTGTACTAAAACAGTAATCGGCTTTGGTTCTCCAAATAAAGCAGGCACGCACGACTGTCACGGTGCACCATTAGGGGCTGACGAAATCGCAGCAACTCGTAAACAACTAGGTTGGGAGCACGGTCCTTTTGAAATTCCGTCGGAAGTTTACTCAGAGTGGGATGCGAAAGAAGCAGGCGCAGCTAAGGAAGCAGCGTGGAACGAGAAACTTGCAGCTTATGAAGCAGCATACCCTGAGCTGGCAGCTGAATTCAAACGCCGCGTAAACGGTGATCTTCCTGCTGAATGGGAAGAGAAAGCATCGGCAATCATCGCTGATCTTCAAGCTAACCCAGCAAACATCGCATCACGTAAAGCATCTCAAAATGCTCTAGAAGCGTTCGGTGCTATGCTACCTGAATTCATGGGCGGCTCTGCTGACCTTGCGCCTTCTAACCTGACTATGTGGTCTGGTTCTAAGTCTCTTGAAGCAAATGACTTCTCTGGTAACTACATCCACTACGGTGTACGTGAATTCGGTATGACGGCTATCATGAACGGTATCGCTCTGCACGGTGGTTTCGTACCATACGGCGCAACGTTCCTAATGTTCATGGAATACGCGCGTAACGCTATGCGTATGGCTGCTCTGATGAAAACTCAGAACATCCAAGTTTACACGCACGATTCTATCGGCCTAGGCGAAGATGGTCCTACTCACCAACCAGTTGAGCAGATCGCTTCTCTACGTCTGACTCCAAACATGAGCACATGGCGTCCATGTGACCAAGTTGAGTCTGCTGTTGCTTGGAAACTGGCAATCGAGCGTAAAGATGGTCCTTCTGCACTTATCTTCTCTCGTCAAAACCTTGCACAACAAGATCGTGACGCTGAGCAAGTAGCAAACATCGCTAAGGGTGGTTACATCCTGAAAGATTGCGCTGGCAAGCCAGAGCTTATCCTTATCGCAACTGGTTCTGAAGTTGAGCTAGCGGTTAGCGCTGCTGCTGAACTAACAGCTGAAGGCAAGAAAGTACGCGTAGTCTCTATGCCTGCTACTGACGCATTCGACAAGCAAGACGCTGAATACCGTGAGTCTGTACTTCCATCTGACGTTACAGCACGTATCGCTGTAGAAGCTGGCATCGCTGACTTCTGGTACAAGTACGTTGGTTTCGGTGGCAAGATCATCGGTATGACAACGTTCGGCGAATCTGCACCAGCAGGCGAACTATTCAAGATGTTTGGTTTCACTACAGAAAACGTAGTAAACACAGCGAAAGAGATTCTTGCTTAGTCTTGATTAAATTGCCTCGCCCTTAAATGGGGTGATGCATAATTAGTTCTACAATAACAAACGTATAAAGTGAAACTAAAAGGCCTGACTTCGATAGTCAGGCCTTGATCACCGCTTAACAGAAATGTCCAACGTTACAGGATCATTTCACATAGCTGGCTTTTTGTTTACCAGAATCTTAACTCTCTACTTATCACTCCACACTGCCATCTCGTTGCCACTTGGCTCTCTGAAATGGAAACGTCTGCCGCCGGGAAAACTGAATATCTCACGGTTTATCTCTCCACCAGCATCAGTCACATCACGCTTGGTTTGCTCAAGATCTTCGCTATAGAAAACCATCAACGCTGCGCCACTTTCAGCATTCGACGCCAGATCCGCTAAATAGAAGCCACCCATTAAGCCTTTACCTTCAAAAGCAGAATACTCAGGGCCATAGTCTTCGAAGCTCCAACCAAACACTTGGCTGAAAAACGCCTTAGTTGCGGCGATGTCTTTCGCAGCAAATTCAATGTAGTTAATAGAGCCGTGTTCCATAGCGGATTCCTTCTGCTTTATACGTTTGCCTTGTGATATTAAGGCAGGGCTTGAAGATCTAATCTTAGACAATTACGCCAAGTGACATCACTTTTTACGAACGACAGGGTAATCAGAGCCATGCAGTTCTTGCACAAAGCCAGAACCATCGCCACTGTGCGTGATCCATACTTTTTCTTTTGCTCGCGTCATTGCCACGTAAAACAAACGACGCTCTTCCGCATAAGGGAACACATCCGAAGATTCAGTCAACGCGCCATCAATGTGCAATTGTTTCTTCTTCGCGGGGAACTGTCCTTCATCAACGCAAAGAATAATCACGAAATCCGCTTCTTTACCCTTACTCGCGTGACAAGTCATGAAGCTGATATCAATTGAGGTATAGATCTTTTTCCAGTCTTCCAACAGCTCTGGTTTGTGGTAATGATTTCGCCCAAGCAACATCACTGATTTATTCGCTTTACCTTTTGCTTGCCTGTTTATCTGATCGAGGATCTTCTCAACTTCTTTGCTTGGCGCACTATAAACCGACTTCTGCTTCTGTTGTTTGAAGCTGTTGAGCTCTTTTGGTAGTTGAATCGGGTTTTCCTGCACAAAGCGATTGGCAACCGAACCTAACTGATTGTTAAATCGATAAGTCGTATCTAGATGATGAATTGTCGAGCTCTCAAAACGATCTTTAAAGCCCGTCGTTAGATCAACATCTGCACCCGCGAACTGGTAAATTGACTGCCAGTCATCACCTACGGCAAAAATAGAAGCTTGGTGCTGCGCTTTCGATTGATTGCACAAGGCTTCAACCAAGGCTAAACGATCTGGTGAGATATCTTGATATTCATCGATCATGATGAACTTCCAAGGCGAAATGAATTTCCCCTTCTCGACATACTGTGTCGCTCGGCTGATCATGATTGAGAAGTCGATATGATTCTGTTCTTTCAATTCCTTTTGCCAAGCGGTTACGCATGGCCAACACAGTGAAAGCTCGCTATTGAGGCGCGTATAGTCACGGTGATCAATCAGTTGTTGCTGTACTTCTTTTTTCGTTAAACCCGATGCATTCAACTGTTCAAGTTGCTTTTCAAGCCAACCAATCAATTTAAGATTTGAAACATGACTACCTAGCTCATCATCACCGGTTAAATAAGCAATTGGCCATTTAGACAAGTGCTTTTGCCAACGTTTAAAGTTGGTCGGCGTCATCCAGTGCTTCTTCAACCAATCAATGCACCATGCTTGGCGTTGGTTGTCATCGAGTGCGAGCGGAGAAATAACCACGCGTTCGGGTTCAACTTGATTCAGTATCTTTAGACCCAACTGGTGGAAAGTACTGACTTGCACCTTCTCGGCTGCTATGCCAATTTTGCTGTTAAGGCGCTGCTTCATCTCTTCCGCGGCTTCACGACCAAAGGCGAGCAGTAACAACTCTTCAGCTTGAGCTTGGTGGCTTTGCAATAAATACGCGACGCGAGCGGTGAGAACACTGGTTTTACCTGAGCCTGCGCCCGCTAAAATAAGGTTGTGATCATCATTCATCAAGACCGCATATTGTTGCGATAAGTTCAGGGGTGACGACTCACATTGAGCAAACAATACTTCCCAATTTTGTCTTTCTGTCTCTAACCACTGTTGATTCCTCTCGGCTTGCTGAATTTCCGTTTCAGACAACCATGGCTGCATTCGAGCAATGCGGTTTGGCATGCGCTGTGCCGCTTCCTCTAGAGTCATCGTCATATTTTCCAGACCTGCGTTGACCATGTCGACCCAAGTCTTCACTTTAGAATGCGGTAGGAAAGCAGGAAGTTGCTCAAGACGTGTCAATTCATCTTCCCATTGAGGAACGTGCTCTGCCAACTGTTCACATTGTCTGTCATGCCACTTCTGATAAGCAGCAACCGATGCGCGCGCAAATTGACGACATTGTTCCCATGGAAGGCCTTGGACTAACCAGCTTCGCTGTTTGCCATCTTGTTGATTAGCAAAAAACTGCAACGATCCCCAAAACAATCCGCGCTTTATCGCGATCTTGCCACTCCAAATAGTGAAAGGGATACGTTCTTCACTGCCTACTGAAGATAACAGCAGGCGTGGACCATCAAGCTCAACTTGATGATATTCATTTTGAATAAAAAACTGTGCAGTCTTATTAGCGCTTAGCTGCATTGGAGCGTGCTCTTTAATTGGGAATATTGAATTTATATCATGATGCAGTGAGAATTAATAATGTCTCACTGCTTATCGACGCTTTCATGACCACCTAGGGGCAATTATGGATAAGTATCAAATTCTTGTGCTTGATTTCTGTTAGGATTATGGTTTTAGTGTGTCAAGTGAGCGACTGTGGACTTCTCAGCAAAACTACGCCTTTATTGGGCGAATAAAACCATAAATTACAGCGTATTAATTCTCATCACTCTGCTCGGTGTTGTAGTACCTGCTTGGTATTATGGTCAAAACACACTGATCACACCATTAATTTTAGGGGTTATTGCTGCGGCTCTTGCTGAAAGTGATGATAGCTTTACCGGACGTTTGAAAGCACTCACGCTAACCTTTATCTGTTTTGCCGTTGCAGCCTTCTCTATTGAGATTCTCTTCGATACGCCTTGGCTGTTCGCGATAGGGCTTTTCGTTTCAACCTTCTCTTTTATTATACTTGGGGCAATTGGCCCTAAATATGCCAGTATCGCATTTGGATCATTACTTGTGGCTATCTACGCCATGCTTGGGGCTCACGAGAGCACTAACCTTTGGTTTCAACCTCTACTATTGTTAACGGGCGCAGCTTGGTACTACTTCATGTCGATGATTTGGCAGATCGTATGGCCGATGCAACCAGTGCAGCAAAACCTAGCAACAGTATTCGATCAAATCGGCAATTACATCGGCTCTAAAGCAGAGCTCTTCTATCCAGTTTCAGATTTGATTCCCCAACCACATCGCATTATTGAAGCCAAACTCAATGCTAGCACTGTTAACGCGCTCAACATGTGCAAAGCAACGCTACTCAACCGCTCTAAGCGCGGACACATTGACGGACCGAGTGACCGATTCCTTAATACTTACTTCATCGCACAGGATATTCATGAACGCGTAAGCTCCAGCCACTACCGTTATCAAGAACTGGCAAAACACTTTGAGCGATCAGACGTTTTATTTCGATTTAAGTATCTGCTCGAAGCCCAAGCTAAAGCTTGTAAAGAAGTGGCAAGCTCACTGAAGGTTGGCGCTGAATACCAACATGGCGAAAAATCTGTTCTGGCACTGGATGAACTGATGTCTTCACTTAATCATCTGCATCAACAGAACAACCCAGAATGGAAATCACTGCTCAACCAGTTGGATTACTTATTTAATAACCTAGCTACCGTCGAAAAACAGCTATCAAATATAAGTAACCCAGATGCAGAAAAACTAGAAGAAGGCGTACTGGACGATACCAACCCTCATACTTTGACGGCGATGTGGCATAAGATCAAAGCCAACTTGAACACCGACTCGATGCTATTTCGTCATGCAATTCGTATGGCGATCACTTTGACGATCGGTTACGGAATTATCCAAGGTTTTGAGATTGAAAGAGGTTATTGGATTTTGCTAACAACACTGTTTGTGTGCCAACCAAACTACAGTGCAACGCGACAAAAGCTGACGGCTCGTGTCATTGGCACCGTCGCAGGCTTGTTGATTGGAGTACCGTTGTTGACCTTTTTCCCATCTCAAGAGAGTCAGCTGGTATTCATTGTGGTCAGTGGCGTGATGTTCTTCGCTTTCCGTATCAATAACTACGGTTTCGCGACCGCCTTTATCACACTGCTTGTGCTCTTTTGCTTCAATCAATTAGGGGAAGGCTACGCAGTTGTATTGCCAAGACTAGCAGATACCTTCATTGGCAGCGCGCTCGCTGTTTTAGCGGTTAGCTATATTTTACCGGACTGGCAATCAAAACGACTTCACAAGGTGATGGCAGATGCGCTTGATTCCAATAAAGATTATCTCGCTCAGATCATTGGTCAATACCGTGTAGGCAAAAAAGACAGCCTTAGCTATCGTATTGCACGCCGCAGTGCACATAACAATGATGCAAATCTGACTGCCGCTGTTAGTAGCATGCTGGTTGAGCCGGGTAAGTATCGTACATCTGAAGATGAGAGCTTCCGATTCCTAACACTCAATCATGCACTACTCAGCTATATCTCTGCTCTGGGAGCTCATAGAACACGTATCGATGACGAAGCAACACACAAACTGGTACTGGACGCACACAGAGTAATACACGAGCATCTCGACGCTCTCAACGACCAGCTGTTTTGTCATCAAGAACAATGCGAAGTAAAAAACGCTTACGATCCTGAACTTGATAAGCGTTTAAGTGAATGGAGAGAAGAGGATGAGAGCTCTGTTAGAATGGTTCTACAACAGCTACATTTGATTTATCGAATGCTTCCAGAACTGCATACCTTAGCCACAAAATTTGCAGTTAAAGTTAAGATTGAAAAGCCGCTTGAAAAAGAAGTTTCAAGATGAAAAACAAAACAACAGTAAAAACAAAAAGATAACGAAACTGCTCATTTTTTGAACACTCCGTGTGTTTATACATTGCTCTACCAAAAGGCTCATCTAGGTAGAGCAACCACTTGCCTACCCTTTATCTACAAGGGCCGTTCAAATCTTACACGCATGTAAACTTGCTGACTTTGATTGACTCATCCATAACTTTGCCTAACATTCCTCGGACAAAAAACAACCAAAGGGATCTATAGTTGTCTTAGTTTTAGGAAACTTCAAACTTCATTTAATATTCACTTAATCTTGTTTGATTTATTGAATCAGTAAGCTATGCTCTATTGAGCATATGGATTTGAACTAAGGTCTCATTATGAATACACAGCAATTTGAAGCATTTAAGCAGAAAATACAGCTCCTTAACCCGCAGCAATTGAAAGCACTTCAAGGTGAAATAGACGAAAACCTTGAAACAGATCAACCTTCTCTTTTGACAGATGAAGAGTTAAACGTACTGAATGAGTTGTTCAATTAATAGACTAATGTCACTATTTTAGCTTAAATCCACCTGATCTTAGTAATTTGTAGCCGTTCTCCATTGCACTCAAAATATCGTCCGCCTAGACTCATTTCATACGTCAATAAAAGGTTCTGCTATGTCGATATCTGGTATTCAATCTGGTTACGCCATCATTCAGCAGTCAACCAACATGGCTGAAGAAGCCGCTATCGAGCTTAACCAAAACTCCAAACACTCTCCAAAAACCAACGACACTTTCCAAACTAGCGATTTGAGCTTCAATCAAATAGAACCTGAACAACCCATTTCGTTTAAAGAGAAAGAGCCTGAACCAGCTTCTTCCTCTACTGAAGCGTTATTAAAGCTGACACAGAGCGCAAATTACAACCGTGTTGGTGCGAGTGTGGTTGATCGTCAAAACGAAGCCATTGGTAGCCTTCTCGATATCCATATCTGATTCGAGCTACTATTTATCGATTTGATGGTTACCCTCTTTTTGACTAACAAATGGCTCTAAATCCATACAAACTGTAACTCATTATATCAGGCACTTGTTTCTGGTTTATTACTCGGTAGAATCAGCGCAAATCAATTTTGCTGCACAAACTTTACTTCATACTATTTATGCCAAAACTAAATCTGCATCGCCGTGACTATGTTTCTATTTTAGGAGGCGACATCTCCGCAGACGAATTAGAAAAGAAGCTCCATCCTCATTTTGATAAGCCAGTGAATAAACTGACTCCGAGCCCTTACCTGACTGAAAAAAACCTTACACGTCGCTGGGCGGCTCTCGATAATGCAGACTCGCAGCAAGAACTGCTCGACCCTCATACTCAAAGCCAGATTCAGGCTTATGAGAAAAACATAGAGCACTTTATTGGCACGGTAAAAGTCCCTGTTGGTATATCTGGCCCTTTAAGAGTCAATGGCCTGTTTGCTAAAGGCGACTACCTAGTCCCACTTGCAACCACTGAAGCGGCGCTTGTCGCGTCGTATAACCGTGGTTCAAAGCTGATCACAGCTTGTGGTGGTGCAAGTGCAATGTTGCTCAATGAAGGCGTAACACGCACTCCTGGTTTCGCATTCCAAGGATTAGTTGAAGCAGGACAGTTTGTGGCATGGGCAGTGACCCAGTATGACCAATTTAAAACCTTAGCTGAATCAACAACGTCGCACGGCAAACTTACCGACATCAATATCAACATCGAAGGTAACCATGTTTACTTGGTGTTTGAATTTCTAACCGGAGACGCTTCTGGTCAGAATATGGTAACTATCGCGACCAACGCTGTATTTGAGTACATCATAGAAAATACGCCGGTTAAGCCCGATCATGCTTTCCTTGATGGCAACTTATCAGGCGATAAGAAAGCCAATACACAAACCTTGCGCAGCGTTCGTGGTAAAAAAGTCACAGCCGAGGTCAATATCTCTGCTGAACTTGTCGCTAAGTACCTCCACACCACACCAGAGAAGATGGTGCAGTTCGGACAAATGACCACAGTCGGTGGCGCTCTAAGCGGTACGATTGGTATCAATGCTCATTATGCCAATGCACTTGCTGCACTCTACATTGCTTGCGGTCAAGACGCGGCGTGTGTTGCTGAGTCTGCGATTGGTATGACTCGTATGGAGCTCAACAAAGAAGGTGGTTTGTACGCGAGTGTAACGCTGCCTAACTTGATGTTAGGAACAGTCGGTGGCGGTACTGGCCTACCAAGCCAAAAAGCGTGTCTCGATTTACTAGGGCTACACGGCAACGGTAAATCACAAGCCTTAGCTGAGGTTTGTGCGGCTTTATGTTTGGCGGGTGAGCTATCGATTGTAGGCGCATTCTGTGCGGGTCACTTTTCGCGCGCTCATCACAAGTTAGCGCGCTAGTTTCTGTTATAAAACCTTAAACCGACCGTTGTCACGCATTGAGTGAGTTGTGTATGGATTACTTACATTTATCGCGAGTGAGCCTTAAACACCTCACTGCGCTTCATATTATGCTGAACACCCACAGCGTCACTCAAACGTCAGAGCAACTCTTTGTCAGCCCTTCGAGTGTCAGTAAAACTCTGTCTCAGCTACGTGACATCCTTAACGACGAGCTTTTCTATCGGGACGGCACTAAGCTTATCCCGACTCCCTTTGCCCTGAAAATAGCGCCCACTGTTCACGCGATTCTTTCCAGCATGAACGGGTTACTTCACCAAAAGAGTTTTACTCCTCAGGAGTATCAAGGCAGCTTTTCACTTTCGATGCGTGAAAGTACCTTCGAAGTGTTTGCCTCGAAGATCAGCAAAATCACCACGGAACTTGCACCAAGCGCCAAACTTAATATCTATTCGAAACAAGAACTTGGATTCGATGCTTTGCTCAGTGGTAAGGTCAACTTGATCCTGTTGCCACACGATATCTCTCAACCCCCAACGGATAATAAAGAGCTGGTGTGGGAAACGATTCTTCCTGATGAAATGGTTTGTTTGATGGGTGCACACCACCCTCTCGCTCAGCAAGAACTAACGGTTGAAGGCTATTTAGATTACAAACACATTGGAATCTTAGATAACGAACTGTCTAAGCCTTACTTTGAGCAAAACTTAGTGCAATGTCATAAGCCTAGAGATATGGCGATATCGGTAGCGGACTTTGGCGCGGCTGCGGTGCTATGTCACCACACACCTTTCTTGTTCACTTGCTCAAAACAATGGGCTGAGCATGCCAAACAAGCACAAGGTTTGGTAAGTAAGCCGCTTCCTTTTGATTACGGAAAAGTAGCGTATAGTTTGGTATGGAACAAGCCAAACATGAATGATCAGGCGATCAAATGGTTGTGTGACTTGTTTTTAGAAGCCTAGACCTTTGTTAGAAGCAGATTGAACTAACAAGACTGGTTTTATAAAGACTGAAATTTGATAAGAGACTAAGTATATACCTCAGGGGTTTGCATTGCTCTTTGAACAATTGAGTAGAGCTTATCGTGAAAGCTCTGCATTTGTTGTTCGGTGCATTTAGGCCACTCTAAAGCTTCGCCAATTACCCCATGATGTTGAAACGCATTTAACCGAATTCGAACATCACTTGGCAAACCCTTCAAGTAATACCCGACCTGCTCTACCTCGATATCTAGGTCACTTTTATTAGGAATATGCAGTAACCGAACTTCATGTAATTTGCCTTTATCAGCTAAGTAGTTAATGGTTTCAAACACTCGATGGTTCCCTCTACCCACTAACCATTGATGCGTTTCAGATTGCCATGATTTTAGGTCGATCATCGCACCATCAAGGTAAGGTAATACCTTATCCCAACCTTGCTGTGTCAACGAGCCATTACTATCAATAAAACACGTTAAGTGTGCCAATTGCGGATCGCTTTTGATCGCCTGAAATAGCTCGACGATAAACGGCAATTGCATGGTCGCCTCGCCACCCGAAACGGTAATACCGCTCAGGAAGAATTGATTGTGCCTAACCAGTTCAAGCACATCTGATACCGTCATCGTGGTGATTTTGGGGCTAGACTTATGATCACAGATATCGACGCACTGATCGCAGTTGGTACACGCTAACGGATCCCACTTCACTTTGCCTTCAATAAGACTCAGAGCACTGCTCGGGCAGCCACTCACGCAGTCTCCACAATGGTTACAGTGGTTGATGGTGTGTGGATTATAACAAGTGATGCAATCGAAATTACACCCCTGTAGGAACAGCACCAAGCGATTTCCTGGTCCATCAACACAAGAAAAGGTCAGCACACGGCTGACCTTCGCTTGTTTTTCTGTCTTATTATTTTTAACCCTAGCCATTTGAGTTGTTAGATCAGAAATTTTCATAATTCACATTGTTCGTATTCGAGAAACACATAACATGCGTACGTTAAAGCTATTCGTATGTCGGCGACATCTCTAAGCTCGCTACGCGTGGTTTACGCTCTAGTATGCCCGTATTTTTTGCAGCTTCAGCACCAAGGAAAGTGGTATTGGTGCGTGAACCTTGCTCGTCATATTTGGCAATGTCAGACAGCTTAATCATATAACCTGTCACACGAACCAAATCGTTCGATGCTACGTTAGCGGTGAACTCACGGTAACCCGCTTGAATCGCCCCTTTGCACAGGTTGAACATCGCTTCTGGATTGGACTTCACCGTTTCGTCGATGGTCAGAATGTCGCTGATACCCGACGTGTAGAACTTGTGGTGACCAGCCGTCGCACGTACGTAAGACACTGGATCCGGTTCTGTTCCATAAGGGATGCGTACACCCGGCGTCACATCTTCATCGAGGCTGATACCACCTTGAGCGTGTAACAGAGCCTTACCTTCCAGCCCATATTTCACTTCCGAGTTTTCAACAATCTCAGCCAGCTTTTCAGAAATACGATGGCCTAACTGATTTGCTTGTTCATCGTGACCATAGCGCCCTGCTTTGCCTTCTTTTTCCATTAAGATGTTAACCGCCTCAGCCATGCCATAAATACCAAACATTGGCGCAAAGCGATCTTCTTCAATTAAGCCTTCTTTGGTTAAGAAGCCTTCGAAGAAGTTAGACTCTTCATGTAAGAAGCGACTACGTGCATTCATCAATTCGATCATGATGCTGCTGTAGTTAGGTAGTACTTGCTGTAAGAAGTCTACGCTGTCTTCAGATTTCAGAGCCACTTGCTTGAGGTTCATACGTACTAGCGTGTTTGAACCACCCGCCAGAGGCAAAGAGTTGTAGCAACTCACGATGCCAAAACGCTTATCTCCGTACGCAGCGGCGTGTGCAGGATAATTGGCAATGTGCGGCTTGCTGCATTCACAGATATTGCTCGCAGCATGACGAAGCAGGTCATCAGATGTGACTGCAGGGTCGTACATAAAGGTTAAGTTAGGTGCGATCTGCTTGAGTTCAGCATCCACACGTAAAATAGTGCGACATACAATGTTGTCACTAGGGCCAATATTAACGTGCATGAAGGCATCTGGCAGCGTGCGATCCAGCATGATCCAGAACAGCTTCAGCTTTTGGTATACCTGCTCATCCGTCAAACCGCCAACAAAAGGCATCAACACATCGTCCAACTGGCCTAAGTAAACCGGAATTGAAGTCACTGATGGAACGTGATGATAAAGGATGGTGAGCATGTTCAATGCTTCGTCGAAATTAGTAGCCGCGCTAAGCTCTAAATACTTGGAGCCTTGATGTAAGTATTTAGAATAATCAGGAAGCACATAGCGCGGCTTAAATGGGGCGTGACCTTCAAACATGTCACACAGCACACCTTGTTGTAAGGCTTGCTCTACTTCATTGCTTACCGGCATATACGGCAGACTGGCTTCAGCTTCTAAGGCAAGATAGCTCGACTTCTGTTTTGGGGACAGGTTGGCATCTGAAATGATATTGCTAAAGCGTTGTTGTTGTTCTGAAAGTGTTGAAGAAGTAGATGACGCAGATTGGTGGCTCATGATTAAACCCTTAATATTCTTATGGGCTTATTTTATATCTCACACTTACATTTCCACTAATGAAATGTATGCAAGCCTACATTTCCAAAATGGAAAACACCATTTGTAACTTAGTAATTTATGAATAGATAGCTTGTAAATTTTGTGAATAGACAGTTTTTAAATTGGCCATTTGCCAATTAACGATGGTTGTTTATCGATGATTGTCGTTGGGGAAGGGAAAGAATGAGCAGAAGAGATTAGGCCGCTTAATTGAACCGTTTAGTTTAAAACGCAAGTGCGTATAAATAGAAAACCCACATAACGGATCCAAAGATCGTTGATGTGGGTTTAGTCAATTAAGCGTGAGTGCGGTTATCTGGAGTTATCTATACGTCAACTCCAGATACGTCAACTACAGACAAGTAACCTATAGATGAGGAACCACTTGTTTACGGCCTACACCCATCAGAACCTTCAAAGTACCTTGTGGGGTGTCGATTGAAAACGGTGTTGAGACTTCAACAATCGAAAAACCTGCTGCGCTCAATACATTCTGGGAGCGCTGTTCGCTGACCCCAAAATCTTCGCTGTCGTTTTCTAAGTACCAATCCCAGTGTACAAAAACCCCATCGTTTTCTAACAGAGTATAAATAAGGCTGACCGTATCTTGTAGGTTCGGAATAAAGCCACATACCGAAGAGGCTACCACTAAGTCAAACTGATTTCTGAATGCTGGGTGTTGGGCTGCAAGTCCGCGCGATAAGATATCAACGACAGGCTCTACATTAGACAGCTCTTTTTTATCTAACTCTTCAATCATCCCTTCTGAGATATCGAGAGCGATAATCTCTTTTGCAAAAGGAGATATTTTCTGGCTGAGTAATCCTGTACCACAACCAAAATCAAGGACACGGGTTCCGTTCAAATCAACGAGCTGTGTTAACTGGTCAAATGCGGACTGTGCGAATACAGCAGTAGCGGGGTCGTTATCCCAATCAGGTGCGTACTCGTCCCATTGTTTCGCCATCATGGCCTCCATCTTTACTTCTTGTAGGTTCGGAACGCCCCCAGAATAAACCAAATTAGTCAATTCGTCATAGAGTTATCATGCAAAGATGGACTATTTCTAAGATAGTCAGCACAATATTCAGATAATATGCACCGCCACCCGCTCAATATGGAAATGAAATGAACCTTTCTCAAGTCCAAGCCTTTTGTTCTGTTGCTGATTTAGGATCCGTCTCTGAAGCTGCGCGACAGCTTGAATGTAACCGAACCAAACTGAGCATGTCGATCAAAGCCTTGGAAAAAGAGTTAGATGTCGAACTGTTTGTTCGAAGCGGTAACCATGTCGAGCTGTCAGAGGCCGGTAAGGCCATATATAAAGACTGTGAAGGCATGTTGGTAACGGCAGCACGCATTAAGCAAACCTGCTTACATGTTTCGGGTGAATTCAACGCAGAGATTTGGATCGCACGCGACGATTCCCTACCCGATGAAATGTGGCAAAGTTTATCGCACGCCCTAAACAACAAATACCCTTCCACTTCTTTCAACTTCGTTCTCGCTTCTAGTGGCGACTTGGCTAATCTTGTCGAAACTCAGCAAGTTGATTTTGCGTTTGGTGTCGATTACGAGCGTGTCGACGACCCAAGAATTATCTACAACCCACTCGGCAAGATCCGAATGATGTCGGTATGTAAGAAAGGGCATGATTTAAGTGCGATGCGAAGAGTGTCGGATGAAGTACTAAGAAATTCGATGCAAGCGACCATGGTTTATCTCAATGAAAAAGATAACCCTGAGCTTGAGCCCTTCTCTCGCCGATACATTGGTTTTTCTAGCTTCGATTTTATGTTGGATACGATTCTACGAGAAGATGCATGGGGCGTAATGCCTGAGCCATTGATACGCCATTTATTGCGTGAACAGGAACTGGCGGTGATCAAGCACACTTATGGCCTGACTCAAGAAGACTACTGTATGTTTACCGCGGCAGGTATGGCAGAACACCCAGGAATGAATTGGTTAGCGGATCAGATCAGCGATTACTTGTTTGATTTCTAAAGTGTCAGATAATGTTCTATCTCGACACTTAAAATCGTCTAACAAATAGAAAGCCCTCTCTTTAGAAGACCATCACGTGATCCACTAAATAACGTCCGTCTTCTTCAACTAACACCATTTCTGCCACAAATTCGCCTTTCGCAATGGTATACGCTTGCTTCCAAACAAAGGCGATGGAATCGGAGCGTCTGAATAGCGCCACAGGCTCACGTTCAGCAAAAAATCCGTTGCTGTGTTGATAATGATGACACACCTTTTCCAGATACTCCGGCGTAACAATGTCTTTCATCCTTTGAGTAAAGTCCCTACAGTGCTGCGCATGATCAACCTTAGTTGAACCATCCATCAGGTTATCCATGATCGGGTTAGCAATCACCCACAACTCACTATCGTTGAGATCATCAAATTTCATCTTCATCCATTCCTTTTCAAGTTCAACTCAGCTCTACGCCCAAGGTTCAAACCCAAGTTTAAGGTATAAGGTTTCAGTGCGATTTCTGTAACCTTAACAGCCTAATCCTTTACACAGCTAGGCTATGAGACCTTCACAACCTATGTGTTTTACTAATCATAAACCATTTAAAGCCAGTTTCACATTTCCCGAAAAACAGTCATCGTCAACTTTACTGACACCCGAATTTACCGTTAAGCCATTGAATTATAATAACTTGAATATAAAACGGGTTACCGACATATAAACATCATCAGATAAAGTTTGTAAAGCTAGCTCAATATTAGAACAATGAAGTTATCAAAAACATCTGGAAAATATTATGTGTGACAGGAAAAGCCAAAACGAAAACCGAGTACTCTTGTTCTCAGCCCTTTTAGCATCAGGCTTCGCAATTGGCGGATTGGTGTTGGGTCTTCTCGTTGGCTCTCTAGTCATAGTATTTGACGGTGTCTATTCTCTTATCAGTTTACTGTTAACTTTATTGTCACTAGCTGCTTCGAAGTACATTAACCGCCCATCAGACAGGGAGTTTCCGTTCGGTCGAGCAATCATTGAGCCGATCGTAATCGCGATTAAAGCGATTGTGATTCTGCTTGTGGTCGGTTATTCGCTTTATTCTGCGATTGGTGCTCTGATGACAGGTGGTCGTGAAGTTGATGCTTCTATCGCAACTCTGTTTGGTATTTTCAACGTATTGGGTTGTGGTTACGCTTGGTGGTACATCGCTAACAAGAGCAAACGTATTTCTTCAGGTTTGATTCAAGCTGAGTCTAAACAGTGGCAAATGGATACGCTGTTGAGTGTGGCAGTTACGGCAGGTTTCGTTGTTGCTTGGTTGGTGGCTTACTCTCCGTTTGCTGAATACGCGGTATATGCCGATCCAATGATGATGTTGCTGATGTCTTTCTACTTTATCAAAGTGCCGTTCGACATGTTACGTGAAGCAATGCGTGAACTGCTAATGATGTCGGCAACCAAAGATATTTGTGACGCGGTAGATAAGAATGTTGTCGCTGTGGACAAAGATGCAGACCAAGATTTGGAGTTAATGGGCGTGACTAAAGTTGGTCCTGAATTAAGAATCAACGTTGATATTCATACCAACGACCAACAAGCGATTGCGGTCGATGATATTGAACGTACGCGCCGCCAACTTAAGCGACGCCTATCGAAGATGCCATATGAGCTTCAATTGAATCTCAATATCGCGAGCTAAGAGCATTCTCTCTTAAGTTCAACACTCAAGACTGAACCTCTTCAGAAGCCGACGCCTTAACCGTCGGCTTTTTGTCTCTGGTTACCCACCAGCAAGCCAGTGAACCAATCGTCACCATACAAACGCCCTGCCAAAAACTCATGCTCAATGACAAACCTAGAATCATAGAAGACAGTAAGGTCGCGAAGATTGGCGTAAAGTAAGACATGGTTGCAAGAAACACCATATTCCCCCCCAGAATCGCCGTGTTCCAAAGCGCGTAACCAGCGCCCATACAAGCCCCAGCAAGCACTAAGTCAATCGCAGCACTTGAAGTCATCACCATGCCGGTTTCATCACTCAATGCGTATTTGATCCACAGAGTGATCGCAGTAGCGATAAAGAAAAGCACAATCGCATTCTGCCCTTTAGCAACGCGTTGGGTGTAATTGCAATATACCGCCCAAATAATCGCGCCGAAGAATGCCATCGAATAGGTTTTAGGGTTGGTCGCAATATTAGCCGCGATTTGCTCGACAGAAAGCCCCTGATCGCCGCTGATACTCCAAGCCACGCCAAAAAACGCTAAGACGATACTTGGATAAACCAACCAGTTAATCTTTTTGTCACTCAGCAGTACCGCAAACAACACCGTTAGTGCAGGCCATAGATAGTTGATAACGGCCATTTCTAAGGCTTGATGTCGGCTATTTGCCATTCCTAAAGCCAGAGCTAGGAAGATCTCGTAGCACACGAATAAGGCACCACCGATCAACAAATACGATTTGGAGAAGCGCGACAGCTTAGGTAACCCCATAACACAGACCAACAACAGTGAGCTCACCGTATAAAGACTGGCGGCACCACCAATTGGGCCCAGTTGTTCTGACACACTACGAGACAATGCAATTAAGCAGCTCCATAGTAAAATGGCAGCAATGCCGTAGCAGCTATGTCGATGAGATTTCAGCACGCCTCTTCCTTCTTTTTATTGTAATTAGGTAATCAAAGCGAGCTTAAGCAAAGGTAGGCTTAAACACCACTATCGATAAGTTGCAGTAAGTAAAAATAAGTAGCCGAGCACTTAACTGTACTCGGCTATCAATCATTTACTCAAAAATCTAAAAGCAGTTAGCAGTTAGCAGTTATGCCAACAAAAGTGCTTGCAGGTCAGCCAGAGACTTAACCTGATAATGAGGGTTAATTCCTGCTGGCGTCGCTTTCTCTTGGCTGTTCAACCAACAGGTCTCAATACCAAAATCCAAGCCACCTAAAATATCAGAGTGTGGGTTGTCCCCGACCATCAATACTCTTTGCTTTGATGGCAATCCAATCAGCTTGTGCGCATGCTCAAAAATTTCCGCGTCTGGTTTAGCGACACCGACTTCCTCAGAAATGATCACATGGTCAAAGTAGTCTGTCATTCCTGTTCGTTCCAAACGGATTGACTGCAGCTCTGTGAAACCATTGGTGATGATGCCCATGTTCACTTTGCCTTTTAACGACTCCATCAACTCTTTTGCACCAGGAAGCAGAGAACAGATGTCTGCCATTGCGGCTAAAAACGCACTGTTTAGTGCTGCCGTGGTTGTCTCTAACTTTGTTGCCCAGCTTTCAAAACGCGCGTGCTTCAGTTGTGCAGCCGTAATACGGCCATCTTGGTAATCGACCCATAACGGCAAATTAACCTCTTGATACACTGAATAATCCTGTTCGCTAAAGTCCACGCCAAAACGGGAGAACATCAGCTTCATTCCTTGAAAAGCATCAAAGTGGAACAAGGTTTCATCTGCATCAAAGAATATCCAATCGTACTTCATTTTATGTCCTATTATTCGCGCGGTTGAGCAGTGCTTGTATTTATTTTCTCGTTGCCTCAAAGGCCAGATGTGCATTCTACTATCAATTTTGTGAGCCTGAATATAGTTCTAAGAATTTATAGAAAACAAGCAACAAGTCATGATGTATCGCAAATTTTGCCACATATTAAACCAATACCATACAAGAAATACACTTAAGTACCGGGAGGTACCATGAAGCACTTCTTACCGTCATCCGTCATGCTCACCCCATTCCTTGTTAAGTATTATGATGAACAACCAGAAGACACCTCTGACGCCTTAGATACCGATGAGTCTCAGCAACCTCAAATTGAAGCTAACGATGACTCACGCAAACCATCGACACAAACTGAACTTGAACCGACGTTGAGTGAATAGCCTTTACTTTCATGGTCATGGAACGTAATTCTGTTATTAAATCAATCAATAGTTCGCTTTCCATTACTGACAATAAACACATAAGAAAACCATAAAAACGATTGCTATATGAGCCCTATCACAACACATAATCACAAAGTGGTAGTTCGGAATCAAAGTTGTTCCAGATCAATGGTCGACCAGTTGATTGCCGACAACATGTAGGAAATTAAAAAATCATAATTAACGGAGTTTTCCAATGTCTACTGCATTTTACATCCCTACAATCAACTTCATGGGTACTGGCTGTTTGAAAGATGCTGCTGATAGCATTCAGTCTCAAGGCTTCAAAAAAGGTCTGATCGTAACGGATAAGATCCTTAACCAAATTGGCGTGGTTAAACAGGTACAAGACCTACTTAGCCAACGTGGCGTAGACGCAGTTGTATTCGACGGTACTCAACCAAACCCAACCATCACTAACGTGAACGATGGTCTTGAGTTACTAACTGACAACGATTGTGATTTCGTTGTTTCACTAGGTGGCGGTTCGCCACATGACTGTGCAAAAGGTATCGCTCTGGTTGCCTCTAATGGCGGCAAAATTGCAGATTACGAAGGCGTAGACCAGTCTGAAAAGCCAATGATGCCTCTAATTGCTATCAACACAACAGCAGGTACAGCTTCTGAAATGACGCGTTTCTGCATCATTACTGACGAAGCTCGTCACATTAAGATGGCTATCGTTGATAAGCACACAACACCGCTTATCTCAGTAAACGATCCTGAGTTGATGCTTGCTAAACCTGCATCACTAACGGCAGCAACAGGCATGGATGCGTTGACACACGCAATCGAAGCTTACGTTTCAATCGCAGCAACGCCAATCACAGACGCAGTTGCGATTAAAGCAATCGAACTTGTGCAAGCACATCTAAGGACAGCAGTAGCGCATGGTGAAGACATTGAAGCTCGCGAGCAAATGGCTTACGCACAGTTCATGGCGGGGATGGCATTCAACAACGCTTCTCTTGGCTATGTTCATGCAATGGCGCACCAACTGGGTGGTTTCTACGACCTTCCACACGGTGTATGTAACGCTATCTTGCTACCACACGTTCAACGTTACAACGCTCAAGTTTGTCCAGATCGTCTACGTGATGTTGCAAAAGCGATGGGTGTGAATGTTGAAGGTATGACAGCAGAGCAAGGCGCAGAAGCAGCTATCAACGCGATTGTTCAACTAGCAAATGACGTGAACATCCCAACAGGTATTGCTCAACTGGGTGCTAAATTGGAAGACATCCCGACTCTGTCTGACAACGCTCTTAAAGACGCTTGTGGTTTCACTAACCCTAAACAAGCGACTCACGAAGAAATCTCAGCGATCTTCGAAGCGGCAATGTAATCTAGCGACAATTTATTCGAGCTAGAAACACGCGGCTCTTGCTAAAAACAAATAGCTAACACAAACGGGCTCACCTTCTGAGCCCGTTTTTTTATCTGTCCGATACCTTTCAGATCTTTACCCTCATCACTAATCAGTAGTGACTAATCACTCACTGCTCACCACTAAAAAGTCGCATTGTTGCGATCGCTTGGTTATAGTTAAACTATTGATATATAGAATGACAAACAGGTTCCATTGAGTCGTTGGATAGTTAGCACCTCATTATTAGCTTCACTCGTTACCCACTCCGCTCAAGCATAGGAACAAAATGAGTGCCACAGTCAGCCGCTAGAAGACGCCCCTGTCGAAAAAGCCTATCACTACCTAAACAGTAAATTTTGCCAACCCGCATTATGGTTTGACAGTTTCTTTGTCGATGACCGCATTACCGAAGATGCTCGAGCGGGCACTTCTGTCCGTTGGTACAACGATTTTATTTACTCAGAAGGTGGTGACGTCGACTACTCAACCAAGCTCAACGCACGTTTACATCTTCCCTTTGCGAGTAAGCGCCTAAAATTAATCTACGAATCTGTCAGCGATGAAGAGTTCTTTGATTTCTTTCCACAAGATTCAGAGGAATTAGAGAGCGCACTCGGCCTTCGTTACGATGCTTATGCGAAGGGTTACAGTAGCTTCAATATTAAAGCGACACTGCGTCCGCGTATTGAAGCTCGTTATCGCGTTACCTACCCTCTCACTACCGATGCCGTATTCAGGCTGACCCAACGTGTGTATCAAGAAAAGCAAGAAACTGGCGAGATCACCGATATCGATTTTGATCTTTCTTTGAGTGATGACTTCTTAGCGCGATGGTCGAACTTTGCAGGTTATAACGACGACCTTAAAGGCTGGGAGTACGGGACGGGGCTAACTTTGTATCACTATCTTTCTCAAGACCAAGCTATGCAATACAGCGCGACGATTGCAGAAACCAGCGAGCCGTATAACCACTACGAATATTCACAAGTGTCGATAACCTACCGAGAAAACGTTTGGAAAGAGTGGCTGTTCTACGAATTGATTCCGCGCTATCAATGGGAACGAGAGCCCTATGAGAAACATACCGAAGAAGCCAACATCACCCTTAGGCTTGAAGTCTTGTTCAACAATGTCTAGTGGAACAGTATCTAGTGAGTGTTTGTGAGATTGGGGCATCGTTAGATCGAAAACGAGGCACAAAAAAGCACATCATGTGATGTGCTTTTTCAGTTCTATATAAGGCTTAAACTGTAGTCTTAACCCTTGTAGTTTCTTACTCGTGCCGCTTCTGCTTCACGCTTGTCGACAACGGTTTTACCGATTGGCGCCAATGAGATAACCGCGAGCTTAAGGTGCTGAATCGCAAACGGAATACCGATGATGGTAATGAAACACGCTACTGCTGACATGATGTGACCAATCGCCAACCAGATTCCAGCAAATAAGAACCAAATGATGTTACCAATCATACCAAGTGGGCTGGTCCCGATGTCAGTTTCATTGGTCAATTCATCACGTGAAATCGCTTCTTGACCAAATGGGAAGAATGAGAAGTTACCCATTACAAAACACGCTCTACCCCATGGAATACCAACGATGGTGAGGAATGCGAGCAGTCCGAAGAACCACCATGCCAGTCCCATAAATACGCCACCAAACAGAAACCAAATGATGTTTCCTATTGTTCTCATGTTGTCTTCTCCAAATCTTTGAATGCTGTTTATCTCATATGCCGAGTAAGGCAATACTTGTTCTAATAGGTTCATTATTATTGAGTCTTTATGAACCGCTTATGAATCGCCTAGATTTTCTGTGATTGATACACACCACGAAACGCCAAATCCGCATAGGGATCATCGATTTTATTTGATACCATGTTCGTAGATTTTTAGTATCACAAAGCTAAACAGCTACAACAACTACAACAACTACAACAACTACAACAACTAATTTAAGGCCGAATTTATGAGCAACACTGAGCAACCTAAAAAGAAAATGAAAAACTGGGTGCCAATCGTCTTCTTCGGACTTCTCAGCACAGTGCCTGTATTCATGTTTTTAGTCGACGTGTACATCAACCAATACATGTAACGAGCCCCCGCCATCCTATCGGCGTAAAAATGAATACAGGAAACATGTCCTGTATTCATTTCAGTTAACTCACTTCTGCTGTAATCAATTCAACTCTTCTGCGATCAAATCAACTCTTCTGCGATCAAATCAACTCTTAGTTAATTAAATCAGCTCTTCGTTAATAAAGTCTAGAATGTCGATCAGCTCATGATCTGGCAAGTTTAGTAAGTTATCACCCACATACCATTCAATCTTACATTGGGTAGGCAGTTCGCTGATCGCTGGGTTTCCTATCCAAACCTTGTGCTTCTTAGCTATATTGTCGCGCAGGATAATGCCATCCTCAAAACTCACCGGTAAATAGAGGTGAAGCATGTTTACTTGGGGTTGCTGCGGGTTCACTTTGAACTGCGGGTAATCTTGTAAGATTTGATAGATTTGCTTGGTACGCTCATACAATGCTGGCATCAACTCGATCCGTTGATCAAACTGCATTGCTGCCGAAACCACGTAAGGCGTGCGATGATAAACATTTCCGCCCTGACGCTTCATCCATGCTGAAGCTTTTGCTACGAAAGCCTTGTCACCTAATAGGAGTGACCCACCAAGACCGTTTATCCCTTTGTAGAGCGAAACATAAGCCGTATCGAACCCTTTCGCGATCTCTCTATATGGCTTTTGATAATACGGGCCGCACTCCCACAAACGAGCACCATCCATATGCAGATGAATCGATTGTTCTTTGCAGTACTGCTTTATCGCTTCAAGCTCTTCCCACTCAGGCAGCTGACCACCAATCTCTCGCATCGGTAGTTCATACAATGCCGCGGCAATCTCATCAGGCCAAGCCTTTAAGTCGTCGACATTCCAAGTGCGAAATACATTACCAACCGGAAGTACATTGAAACGGTTCTGGAGCTGATACCCTTGGCGTTCATGGCGCATAATATGACTGGATTCGTGCATCGCCACCAAAGGATTTCTTTTTTCTTGGCAAGCAATCTCTAACGCTGTCGGTTGATTCATTGTGCCAGTAATCACAAACACGGCGGCTTCATAGCCGAGCAAATCAGCCACTTTGCTTTCAAAACTCTCAATAAAATCGCCATCACCGTAGGTGTCGTGCGCCACATCATGTGTTTCGCACCATTCAGCCATTTGCGCGAAGGTTTGTGCTGGTGTTGGATCGAAGTGACCAGAAAGCAGCAAATTACATTGTTGACGCAAGTCCGTGCTCATACCTTTTCCTTTATTCATTGTCGTTCTATGTAGGGTGATTGAATTATTTACGTTAGCCTTCAACGGTGACATAAAGTGCACCTCTTCGCTTTTATTATTAGCGAATAATTAGTTTTACGCAGTCATCGGCTGCGTGTGCCGGAAATACTCAAATTGACGGGTGTTTTATATAATTAAGTCCCTAAAAACACGCGCATCTAACTAGATAAGTATGGGCTAATTCGTTGTTGTTCAACCATTCTTCTATTATTGTATATCTATAATTCCAATAAATATTATTCGTTAATGGACAAAGAGGGCTATATGTCGAAAAATCGAGTCTTGGTGCTATTCGCCCACCCTTCTCAGCATCGCTCTGAAGCGAACAAACCCTTATTTGAGCAAGCCAAGCGTATTGAAGGCGTCACCTGTGTCGATCTTTATGCTGAATACCCCACCTTCAAGATCAATATCGATCGTGAACAGAAACGCCTGTTGGACCATGACATCATCATTTTTCAGTTCCCACTATATTGGTACTCAACACCCGCGATTCTTAAAGAATGGCAAGACCTCGTCCTAGAATACGGATTTGCTTACGGCACCGACGGTAATGAACTGCAAGGTAAGAGCTTGTTATGCAGTATCACCGCTGGCGGCAAAAAAGAGGCTTATCAAACTGACGGTTATAACCACTTCACCATACGTGAACTGCTTCACCCAATCGAACAAACGGCGTCTTTGTGCGGCATGAACTACTTGGCTCCATTGGCTTTGTTTGGTTCACGTACTGCGTTAGAAGAAGGCCGAATTCAAGATCATGTAAATAGCTACAAATCGCTTTTAGAGGCTTTTGTTGCGGGCGAAGTCGATCTTAAAAAGGCAAGCAAGGCTGAAAAGCTAAACCATTATGTCGATGAAATGATGAGCAGAGGTTAGATCATGACAGGATATTTTCTACAAGCATTTATCTATTTGCTCGCGGCAGTCATCGCCGTCCCTATCGCCAAAAGGCTTGGCCTCGGCTCTGTGCTTGGTTACCTGATTGCCGGTGTGGTGATTGGCCCAATCATCGGCTTAGTGGGTGAAGAGACCACGACCATTCAACACTTTGCCGAATTCGGTGTAGTAATGATGCTGTTCTTGGTCGGGCTTGAGCTTGAGCCGAAGATGCTTTGGGCAATGAGAAACCGCCTGATGGGGCTCGGCGGCCTACAAGTCGGTGGCACAACGGCCATAGTCATGGGGATTGCTCTGTTCTTCGGGCAACCTTGGACGATCGCGCTGACTATCGGTTTGATCTTCGCACTGTCATCTACCGCGATTGTTCTCCAAACCTTTAATGAGAAAGGGCTCTCCAAGACAGAAGGCGGCAAGAATGCTTTCTCGGTCTTACTGTTCCAAGATATCGCTGTCATTCCGATGCTGGCATTTATCCCTCTATTGGCATTGCCAGAATTAATCGAAGCTGCACAAAGCGCGGTCGCTTCGGCTTCTGATCACCATGAAGAGTTGAGTCTTGTTGCTGGCCTACCCGGCTGGGCTTATGGCCTTGTGATTACAGCATCTATTGCGATTGTTGTGGTCGGCGGGCACTTCTTGAGTCGTCCACTGTTCCGCTTTGTGGCGAGCTCAGGCTTGCGAGAAATCTTTACTGCAACCGCACTGATGTTGGTTATTGGTATTGCTGCACTAATGAGCCTAGTCGGCCTCTCACCCGCTTTAGGAACCTTCCTTGCGGGTGTGGTATTGGCGAACAGTGAATTCCGCCACGAGCTTGAGTCTAATATAGACCCGTTTAAAGGGCTGCTACTTGGCTTGTTCTTCATTACGGTAGGTGCGGGCATCAACTTTGATGTTCTATTCAACGACTTTGGTTTGATCATTGGCCTCACTCTTGGCGTTATGCTACTTAAAGCCTTGGTGTTGTTTACATTGGCGTTGATCTTCAAAATTAGAAACAGTGACCGTTGGCTGTTTACATTGAGCTTGGCGCAAGCCGGTGAATTTGGTTTTGTACTACTTAGCTTCTCGGCTCAAAACCACGTATTGCCAGCTGATATAGTTCAAACTCTGTCGCTGGTTGTTGCTCTTTCAATGTTCCTAACACCAGGCTTATTCATTCTATTTGATAAAGTGATACTTCCTCGTTACGAGCAAAAGTCTAACGACCGAGAAGCCGATACCATCGAAGAGAAAGGTACGGTGATCATTGCTGGTATTGGCCGATTCGGTCAAATCGTTAACCGCTTATTGGTGTCGAATGATGTCAAGACTGTGGTTTTGGATCACCAAGCCAACCAAGTCGATTTACTTCGCTCTATCAACATCAAATCTTACTTTGGTGATGCGACTCGTCATGACTTATTGCATATAGCAGGGATCGAAGACGCCGCAATGTTTGTCGTCGCTATCGATAACCAAGACTCAAGCGTTGAATTAGTAAAATACGTTAAACACACCTACCCTAAAGTGAAAATTTTAGCGCGTGCGTTCGACCGTGGTCACAGTTACCGCCTACGAGAAGCTGGTGCAGACTCTGTAGTCTCAGAAACGTACCACTCGGCACTCGAAATGGGCGCAGAAGCTTTACGTTCTTTAGGGCACCACCCTTTCTTCGTCGAACAGCAAAAATCAACGTATCAACGTGTTGAAAGTCGTAAGTCTGAAAAGCTTTACCAAGCTTGGTCTGATGCTGAAGATAACCCACGTTACGACAACAACTACCGACAAATCTTCATTCACCTTGAAGAAGCAATGAAAGAAGACATGAAGAAGGACCGTTCAGACAAGCACTCTCGCTCAGAACGAGGTTGGACACCGCCACCGAAAGGCTATGCAGATGGCTTTGAGGAAGAACAAACCTAAGCAGAGCTCAAATTCGAGGTTAACAACCACTCAAAAAGCGGCTTTCGGGTCGCTTTTTCATTCTCTAAATACGAATAGCACGACCGATGAAGCCAAAACACGGAACCTAAATCAGATGAACCACGACATTTATGTGATCCAGTTATAATTTTCAATCTCAAGCTACCCGTCAAAAATGAATTCACTTTTTACATTTATAAAACATTACCTCTCCATAAAAACCATACCGTCAATGCGGGTATATATGCATTCTTTTAAGCCCTTCAGTCGTCGTTCTAATTCGTAGCGACCATCCTCTAACGTTTGAGTTACATTGCATATATCTAAACACGCCTCACAAGTCGCCACTAAAGCATTCACATCGCCAATAATTAACGCTCCGCATTCACAAATTCAAACCATAAAAATTAACACAAACGTTTCAAAGTATGTCTATCGTTACAATTTGTAACGCATGCCAGTTGTCGGTATAGTCCTGCACTTCAAAAAGTGAGGCGGTTGCGCTCACCTTAAAGGAGATATAATAATGATTACTAATGATGCAGTAATAATGGGCATGTTAGCTGTTATTCTTGGCGGTGTTTTTATCACGGAAAGTAGCCAAAATAGCGCACTGAAAAAATTCTACTCGTTCGTTCCGGGTCTATTGCTCTGTTACTTTGTTCCTTCTCTATTGAACAGTTTAGGCATCATCGATGCGTCAAACTCAAAGCTATACTTCGTTGCAAGTCGCTACCTATTACCGAGTGCACTCGTTCTTCTGATCATCTCAGCAGACCTTCGCAAAATATTTGGCCTTGGTTCTAAAGCCGTCATCATGTTCCTAACCGGTACTGTCGGCATTATCATTGGCGGGCCTTTAGCGATTCTAATTATCGACCAAGTTAATCCTGACCTTGTATCTGGCGATGTATGGCGCGGCCTTACAACAGTGGCTGGCTCTTGGATTGGCGGTGGTGCAAACCAAGCAGCAATGAAAGAAGTGTTCGAGGTTGATGACCAATTATTCTCTGCAATGATTACGGTTGATGTTATCTGTGCGAACATTTGGATGGCCGTGTTACTTATCATGGCAGGTCGCCAAAAGAAGATTGATGCATGGTTAAAAGCAGACACATCATCTATCGAAGAGCTAAAAGAGACGGTTTCTAAATACCAAGAAGAGAACGCTCGCCCAACAACCACAACAGATCTAATGAAGATCACGGGAATTGCATTCGGTCTTACCGGCCTAGCTCACTTATTCAGTGACCTAATCGCACCTTGGATCTCGACCAACGCTCCAGAACTCGCGAAATACAGCCTTACATCAGGCTTCTTCTGGTTAATAGTAATGGTGACAACGTTCGCGCTCATCGCTTCATGCTTCAAATCAACACGCAGCCTTGAGCACAGTGGCGCATCAAAGGTAGGTTCGGCATTCATCTACATCCTAGTTGCAACCATCGGTATGCAAATGGATGTGACGGCTATCTTAGACAATCCAGGCTACTTCTTCATTGGTATCACATGGCTAACTATCCATGCCATTCTAATGATTGTGATGGCGAAGCTTATCCGTGCACCACTGTTCTTCATGGCTGTCGGTAGCCAAGCTAACGTTGGCGGCGCAGCATCGGCTCCTATCGTAGCGGCAGCGTTCCACCCAGCATTAGCGCCAGTAGGTATCCTAATGGCTGTATTGGGCTACGCGCTAGGTACATATGGTGCCTACATCTGTGGTCTCATCATGCAGGCTGCTGCGGGTTAATAAGCCTCGAAATAAAAACGATATGGGCGACAGGACCTTTGATTATGTCGCCCTTTGTTATGTGCTCTTCTTGTCACAAGCTTTCTAAAAGTGCAAACACATATCAAGGCGAGATAGACACAAAAAAGGCGACAGTGAAAACTGTCGCCTTTCTAATATCTTGTTACTCAGTTAAAGCTTATTCCCAATCAAGGATCACTTTATCTGACATACCTGAGCGCATCATGTCGAAGCCTGAATAACATCACCTTGAGTGGTCAGGTATCCTGAGTACACTTGCTCCGCCAAAATTGCCTCAGTTCTTACCTTCATCCCTTTACTAGTGCTCGAAAAACCTAATACTTCCGTAATCGACTTCACTAAATCATCACTCGATATTGAGAAAGTATCTTTCACCGTATCAATTGCTGCTTTTGCAATTTCACCGTCATAAATCAGGTCATACTTGCGCTCATTAGGCGGCAGTTCAGCTCGGCTACGAATCGTAATTTCGTCTTGGCTTTTGGCAACAATGAACTCACCATCTAATTCGACTTTACCTTGTCTATTGAGCAAGCCAACCCCATCTAGAATTGCTCGATTGATACGTGCTCCACTTCGTGAACTGCCAACCGCTGACAACAGACGAATGCTTAGTTGTTTAACGTGGATAGGAGATTCAAAATCGACCACTTTCAAAATATCTTCCGCCAAGGTTGCCGTGCTGACATCCGGGATCGCATCTCCAAGCCCTAGGTACAATTTTTCTGTTGGTAAAACTTGATAAACAGCAGCAGATGCTTGATGTTCGATCTCTACCCTTTCAATGGCTGCCTTAGGTTTTGATTTTTTCACCTCTTCAGCAAAAAGCTCAGAGTCATAGGCTTCATAATAAGCGATAGCCGAATTGATAGAATCACCTAGCCTTTCAGTCTCTTTGTGGCGATTGCGGAACCAATCAGTACTCCAGATACGGTGGAAACGCCAACCTAACCCTTCAAGCACACTCTGACGGATGCGATCTCTGTCTCGCGCACTCTTAGAGCTGTGATAAGTTGCGCCATCACACTCGACTGCAAGCATATAGCGACCAGGTTTATGTGGATCTCTCACTGCAATATCAATATAGAAACCTGCACAACCGACTTGTGGTTGAACTTGATAGCCTAACGAACGAATTGAAGAGATAACTTCTTCTTCAAATGGCGAATCAGGCCCTTTACCTGTTTCTTCTCTCTTAACCAAGTCACCTGTCTCAGCGTAATGTAAGAAGTTTTTCAGCGCTCGTACACCAAATGGAGATGCGTCAGTGGTTGGCATCTCCTCACCTTTAAAGTTACTGAATACTTCCATGCACATACGAGCACGTGAAATAAGAACGTTAAGTCTTCGCTCGCCACCTTCACCATTAAGTGGCCCGAAACTCATTGGTAAACGCCCTTCATTCGTCTTGCCATAACCGATGCTGATGTAGATAGTGTCACGTTCGTCACCTTGTACGTTTTCAAGGTTCTTAACGAAGAAGTCCTCTCCTTCTTCATGCTCTCCAAAGAAGTGTTCGAGATCTGGGTTCGCCTTTCTTAAGCGTTCCACCTCAAGAAGAATAGCATCACGTTGGGCTGTACTGAATGCAACCACACCCAGTGTTTGGTTTGGCGTTGTTTTAGCATGTTTAATCACCGCCTCTGCAACGGCTGCGGCTTCACCTATGTTGCTTCTTGAGCCACCTCGGTCATAAGTGGTATTCGACAAGTAATTGAGGCTCAAGCCTTTTGCATTAGGATTAATTCCAGATGACGGGAAAATCATTAGTTTGTTGTCATAAAACTCTTGGTTAGAGACTGCAATTAACGACTCATGGCGGCTACGGTAATGCCACTTAAGCATTTTCTCTGGCGTGCCTGACGCTAAGAACATACCCAAGATACTTTCCATATCAGCCGTTAAGCTCTCTTCGGCCTCATCATCGTCAAGGACTAACTGCTTGCCAAAGAAGCTGGTTGGTGGCATCTGTTTCGTATCACCAACAACGATGACCTGTTTACCACGCAGAATGGCTCCAAGTGCATCGGCAACTTTAACCTGTGACGCTTCGTCAAAGATAACCAAGTCGAAATCAACAACGCCTGGCTCTAGATAGGTTGCAATCGACATAGGACTCATCATAAAAACAGGTTTGATCTGCTGGATCACTCGACCCGACTTATTGAGCAAACGTCTAATCGGCATTTGGCGGCGTTTCTTATTAAACTCACGTCTTAGCGTTTCTACCTCACCTCTTGCTGATGGGTTCGGTAGATTATCGTAAAGCTGTTTGACCAAAGATTCTTGCGAAAAATGGAACAATTGACCGTCAATATCACTGAACTGTTCAATTTGTTTTTCATGCTCAACACGATCAAAGTAGCGAATTTCATCTCGTGCATCATATTGATGATCCACAAGCGAACTGTAGTACGTGAATTTAAAGCAATCTTGAATAAGTGTGGACTCTTGCGTCCAAGTGAATGCCTGTTGTCTCCAATCAGAAAGTCCAACGGCATCGAGATCTGAGCCTAAACGATTAAAACGTGTTAATGGGTAGAACTTCTGAATATCACCCTCAATCGTTTCAACTTCCTCGCATTGCAGGGCATCACATCGTTCAACAAAGGAACTGAGGTCCAATTCCAGCAGTGATGAGAGTTCATTGATTACGTTCGTGCGCTTTTCGATAAGTGCATTAACCTTATCAAGCTCTGTGGTAGTAAAAGAAATTTCCTTTGATGGGTCTAGGTATTGCGCTGCACTGTGGTCTAACGTTCCCGACTTAATGCCTGAGTGGCATTGCTGCACCCATTGAAGCGGCTTTAGTATCGCTTTCCAATCGGTACTCTCATTTTTAAAATGACTGCCGATAGTATCAATTGCCAGTTGTGCAGATTCAATAAAGCTTTTTTGAGTCGAACGATACTCCAGTACCGCATCAATCTTCTCAATCCATTCACTTGCGCCACCAGCAAGCCCATTTTTACACATACCTGCATAGGTGCTTTTTGCTTTACCGTAATCGCCAGATAGGAATCGCCACCACTTTTGACCTGTTGTAAGCAACGAGCCACGAATTGGCATCCAATCATAATCTAATGCAATATCGACAAAGTGCTCTGAAAGCTCGGATTTTTGATCTTGTAGCGTTGCACCTTGAAGCGCAAAATCGAGTATCGTATCGCCTTTCGACTCCCAAGCAGGAGCGTTTCCATCAACACTCTCAAGCTCGGGTCTATCTGCAATAAGGGATAGGCCACCAAGCACTGAAATGCAATCTGTATAAGTAGCGATCGGTGAGACGTAACCAGCACAGGCATGAAGAGCTTTAACTTGGTCAATGATCTCTTGCTGTATTTGCACGACTTCAGCAACAAGCTTTTGTGCCGACTTGTCATCTGATGGCGAATAATCTTTAAGATTAGTAGATGAAAACAGATTCAGGCTTGGTGCAGCGTGCTCAGTTAAGTAATCAACGACCTCCGTGATCTTAGCAAGAGCTGACAGGTAGTAACTCTTATCCCAAACGTTTAAATCAAAGTCGATACGAGGCAGTTCATCTAACTCGATTGAAGCATCGGTAATGATTCGCTCTAACTGTGAGCTATAACCTAGAGCATCATGATAGCTGATATCTGTATTGCCGATGCTCTCATTCACCGACTGGCAGTAATCATCCAATTTATTACGAAGAGAAACCAAGCGGTCGATATCTTCACTCCTCTCAGGGGTAACAGGAGCATGCTGCATCAGTGTATTTTCTAATGAAGAAAGAACTGACTTCTTGTTCGCCTTGTGTGAGTGAAGCTCTAAAACTGAATCACCAATGTGACAGTTATCTAATCGGCGTTTAACGACATCAAGCGCTGCCATTTTCTCAGCAACAAACAGCACCTTTTTATTGTCAGCTAAAGCTTGAGAGATGATGTTGGTGATGGTTTGGGATTTACCTGTACCCGGAGGCCCTTGAATCACAAGACTCGCCCCTGACTTCGCAGCTAGAACCGCCTCTGTTTGACTTGAATCAGAATCTAAAACAAGTTGAACTTCTTCAACACGGTTTACGTCCATTGATGTTGAATCAAGCAAGGTTGCATCACGCTCAAAACCTTCGGTGAACAGCTTTTGGATCAAGCTATTTTCCGATGGTTTCTTACCCTCAGGCCAAACATCATCTGATAAGTCCTGATACATCTGGAATTTACCAAACGAGAAGAAGCTCAGTACGATTTTATTGCTCTCGACTGACCAACGCCTTTCTCCTGCAATAGCCGCAGCAACCAGATCTAAGTACCCTTGGAAATCATAGCCATTCTCTTCCTCTTCAAATTCGGGTAGAGCAATACCAAACTCCATCTTCAGTTTGGCTGCAAGGGTTAGGTTTGTTCCTAGCTCATTTTCTGTATAGCGAATTTTGTATGAATCACCCGCATCTTCTCGAAAAATTTCGACAGGAACTAGCACTAAAGGAGCGTATCTAGGCTTGTCTGAATTATCATCTTCAAACCACTTAACAAACCCCATCGCAAGATAAAGAAGATCAACCCCTTGCTCTTGCACAAATGTGGTGGCTTCTGTGCTTAGTTTTAGTAATCGAGTGTCTAATGGCTTTCTAAATAACTGAGTTTGTAAGGCATTATCTGAGTGCCTCTTGTCACCATTCTGTTCTTCAAGATGAGTAGTCAAATCAGTTAAAGATATCGACTTGCTGTCCTCTGTATCCAGAGAGTCAGGAGCTGGTAGGAATGACATCATTTTTGACTCATCAACCAAGTGCTCAAACACCTGCTCAGACTTTTCGTCAACAATGTCTAGAATTTTGGCTCCCTTGCCGACATTAAGTAATGTATTCCCTCTAAGCCCCATATCAAGGAGTTCTTGACGGCTTTTATCGAATATATCTTTAAGGTTTGAATTCATATCGTATTAAAACTCGCAATTGGGTTAACCGAATTCCATACCAAATGACAAAGTGATTTATATAAGCTGGATCAATTTAATTTTTATAAATGTTAGGGATGGATATGACATGAGGTGGATGGACAGCTTGAGTTAAAATTTATACACAAAAAAGGCGACAG
>NZ_JBFRLX010000067.1:0-21740 GCF_041470165.1 Vibrio sp. 10N.286.46.A8 | reverse complement strand
CAAATACCGAGGGTTTTGTGTCGGGTTCCACATAGAATTTGGATTTAATTAATTACTTATTAAATAGATTTAAATCAAAATTAGTCATAAAACCCACTGATAGAATCACCTCATTACCTATTCACTGAGTTAATCTCGTAAATGTCCGATTTGATTTGCACTCGTGGCTACATCACTTGGTTTCACCTAGAAAACGGGTTTGGTTTTGCTAAACCTGATCACGGTGATATTGATGTACTCATTCACATCAGTATCATTGAATTTGATGGTGAAATTAACTTAGAGGAAGGTCAGCGAGTTTATATGGAGCTTGAGGAAGTAAAAGATAAGCCTCACTGGAATGCCGTCAAAGTGCTACCTCTGGCAAAACCATTCTCTGTATTAGAGTCAGTATGATGAATACTCATCAACGAGGTCGTCCTGCGCTGTCGCCGGTTGTGAAGCTCGCTAAACACGTCGTAAAAGACTATCAAGATTACGTGAGCCTTAACCTTCGTTACCAAGCTCAACTTCGTCAACTGTACCTAGAACACAATGCAGAACAGTTGGCTCTCATTAACGCCGACATCATCAGCGCCTCCGAGGAATATAAGATTTGGAGCAGTATTGACAACCTAATGCTGTCTGCGCAACGTCATTCTGATCCGATCAAGCAATGGCAAAGCATCCAAGAGAAGGTATTAGGTAATGTGCAGCAACTTATTAGCCTGTACCAGCTTCGGATTAGATCGCTTCCGGCGCAGCCAAGGTCAATACTTGTGTGTGATTTCGCGGATCAGCTTTGGCTCCATGAGCAAGCGGCTTTCTCGCAAAAGGGAATATCTCAAACAGTGAACCCTTGGCTCGAAAGTACATTAGTTAAGGCGACTGGCTTTCAGCAAGATGATTGGTTCTATACCGTTACCGAAAGTTTGAAAGCAGGCATCAGAGACCTAAACGGAGCTTTATTGAATGGTTCAGAAAGTCTCAATCATTTCTGGAGTGACGACACTTCGTTTGTGCTTAAGCGCATCAAGCATCAACGAAAGATCATTCGCTTACTGATGCTGCATATTATTGACAACAAAATAGATTCATTGCTGCCAAGGTCAGCACAAAGCAGCGCGGGCAGGCCAGCACTCCCCTTGCCTGTGCAATTAATGCGACAAGAGCAAGCACTCCAAGATACGTACCTCGAATACAGACAGGCGTGTCATGCACACAACCAACCGGCATTAAGCATCGAAACACTGGCCGCCAAGGCGCTCGAGAAGAACAGCAAAGCAACAACCCAAACAAAAACCGGTAGAAAACCGATGAGCGAACTACAAAAACTCGTCAATCAGAGCCTAGTATTAGAAGACCAGATACTGTGCCAAGAGCACCAACTTAAAGAGCGCACCATCGATTGTTCAAAATTGAAATCTAACCAAAGTAGCGACGTTGAAAGTGGCTCGGCAATAGATAAACCCGTTAAGAAAGGACGCCCAACACTCTCACCTCAAGACCAAATAGCTCGATTAAAAGCCAAACTCGACAACATAAATCAAGCCATTGAACAGTTGAAATCAAAAACTAAGTCAGCGACCGCTGATACGATAGTGAGAAATATTTTGCAGTATCAAAGCCTTTGGCTGACCAATAAAATAGCGCACGCTGATCGCATATTAGCGAAACAAGAGAGTCGACTTGAGCTTGCTCGGCGTCGCAAGTGGGCTCAAAAGTTACTGACGATACGATCCATCTTAAGTAAGATTTAAACTTAACCTTGAGTAAGCTACGATGAGTTTCTACCTATTAAATCAAAATCTGCTTTTTAACAGTCAAAGCGGAAAGCTGTTAAACCTGACGTCTTTGCAAGAGACGCAACTGCGTTCCAATGAGTGGAAGTTGCTATCACTTTTCATTGAACATTCAGGTTCTGACCTCACATCAGCATTTATTCTTGAGGCCATTTGGGAAAGTACGCGCGCAAAATCGAGTGTCGCCACCGCGGTAAAAAACTTGCGTGCCCAGCTGGGAGATTCGAGCGAGCAACCAAAGTTCATCCAAACTCAAGTGATGAAGGGCTACGCCTATATCGGTGAAACTCAAGCGCTCACTGAAACAGAATACCAATCATTGATTGCTCGCCACGCTTCGTTATGGTCAAAAACAGCAAACTGGGTTCAACATAACAAAACCTTTTTTATTCATAATCTTATCCGGACAGTTTGCGTTCTATTTATCGGCTGGAACTTAGTCGGCTTATACCACAATGGCGCATTCAGTCGCCTAATCGCAGAGCCGACCATCGCGCCACCTATCCCGATGTTAATCCATCAAAACGCTGAGACGCCAAGTGATCAAGACATTCAAATCTGCCAATCGCTACTGATTGAAGCTCAACAGAGTGCACTCTTCGATACTTTACCCTTTCATCGAGAAAGCTCTGCCCCGTCACTGCCGAGATTGTATTGGCGAGATCACAATAAGGAGGTGCTTGTATGTCATCTATCACCACTAAAATAATCACAAGCGGTTTCATTATTGTGGCGCTGATGTCTTACGTCATCAAAGACATCTACATTTCTCAATACAGCCCAGAATCGGTGTTTGTCGATCAGTATTGGTCGTATAAGCACAGAAGATACCCAGGTCAATTTGGTTACTTGGCTCAGTTATGGGATATACGCGTCGTCGAGACGGAGTCTGAGGTCCTCATGACTAAAGACAAGTCTTATCACGCCATGCACTTCAATTTTTTCGCCCCATCAGGTTCCGTTGCTCAGGTGACAGTGAAGTTCGACACTGAGTGGCAACGCTTTGAAAACAACCATATCCAGTTTGATGTGATTGCAGACTCAATTCGTTTAGAAGAAGCATCAAGGAAAATTGATCAAGAAAAATTCCACGCATTCTCAAGAGATATTATCCTCCGTATGTTCTCAACGCCAAGAAAAATCATCTCTGTATCGTCACATGAAATCATCACTGAATTGCCGTATATAGGTTTGGTAAGGCAGATAAAAATAGACACACCGCATTTGCTTGAAGCGCGTTAATCGAACTCGAAAAATAAACACCTAGTATTGATCACATTTTCATCTCATTACCGAAGATAAAATTTAGCGAATTCAACATTAATGCGGGATAATTTCCATCATAAGGTCTGGGTTTACTTTCTATTGAGGTTTGAGCATGTTTTCTTATGAGCATCTATTGGCATTTTGCACCACGTACGAAGCATCTTCATACAGCGCAGCTGCCAAAAAGTTAGGCAAAGACCGCACCACAATACGAGACCAAGTAAAGGCCGTCGAAGACTTATATGGCGTTACGCTATTTGAAATCATCGGAAAGAAAGCAACACCGACTCAAGCGGCTGATCATATCTATCAGCGATCCAAGGTTGTGTTAAATAACACCGAGAAACTCAGTACCTCACTAGAAAACATTTACATGGACGAGATGCTGACGCTCAATATCTATCACGATATTTCCCTGCCACTCAATTTGGCCGTCAAAATTGAGCACGCTTTACAAGAAAAATGCCCAGAACTGCGTGTGCATTGGCTGCATCGTAATCGAGAGGACGCGTTTGATAACATTGAATCTGAATCGAACAGCATCGCGCTTATGGAGCATAAAAACATCCAACGTTTTAGTAAAAATATCGAGTTCTTCTCTTTGGGCTATGGCAAGCTAGGTATGTATGCAGGAAAAAGAAGCAAACTCCCTCACCTCAACGCGCTGTCAATTGAAGACTTAAAGTTAGACAAGCAATATGTGAGCGAAAACCATTTCAACACGCTACCAGAGCTCTATTTTATTTCCCCCCAGTACCACCTAGTCAGCAATAACGACCTCTTATTAGAATTGGTAAAACATGACGGTTGGGCAATCATGAGTACCGATCTAGCAAAGCCCCTAGTCCAGCGCGGCGAGTTGGTAGCTCTCCAAGTAAAACAGGTCGCAAATCATTTTAATTTTGGACTAACCTTGTATTACCCAGTATCAATGGGTAACAAAGAACCACTACCTACAATCAAGAAAATCACTCAAGCACACTTCGCCCCATAGTTATATTAATGGGTTAGGTAACAATATTAACGTGTTATCTAGCCATATTGATGGATTTTAACCCGCATATGCGAATTTTTCGTTTCTAGATTCAATGTCATGATGATTGCGTTCTCAAATTACAAAGGCATTCATCATGAATAAGAAAATTTTATCTACCGCTATTATTGCTACCTTCTCTATGGGCGTTGTTACTGCCGCCGAAGCATGTACCCGCTTGCTTTGGGATACACAAGATCAAGGCACATTCGTTTCACGTACAGTGGACTGGTCAGAACCAACCAACGTCCACCTCGTCAACATTCCAAAAAACAGCGCTTACCTTACCCACTTAAATAACTCTAACCAAGTAACCTCTAAATATGATGTCACTGGATTAACAACTTATGGGCAAATTACTGATGGTATGAATAGTGAAGGGCTTAGTGGTAATGTGCTGTACGACCGAAACATGGATACAGATGACTCAACGCAAGCTGACGACTTAGGTACGCTGACCTACCTTAAACATGTTTTATCGCAGTTTAGTACTGTTGAAGAGGCCGTTAAATTCGTTGAAAAATCGCAACCTGCCATTGAATTCGTACCCGGTATTCCCGTTAGAATTGCTCTGCACATTAGCCTTCAAGACACATCGGGTGACTCAGCAATTATAGAATTTAGAGCAGAAGGACCTCAAGTATGGCATGGCGCGGAATACACAGTAATGACCAACCAACCCGATTACGACCAACATCTGGCCAATGTAGAACGCTCTAAACGCGGTTGGGGGCCAAAAGAAGCACAATACTCACAAACCAACTTAGGGACTGGCGGTAATGCCAACCCAGAAGACAGGTTTGTACATTCAAGTTACTACATGGAACACCTTACGGAGCCGAACAGCGTGATCAACGGTATGGTCAAACTGGACTCGCTTACTTACAAGATCCCACACGATGCGCCAATTGCACCCATTGATGGTGTGATGTCTGGCTACGCGACGGAATACGCTGTTAACTATCACCTACAAACAGGAGAAACGTTGCTTCGCTATCAGTGGGGAGATGACTTCACTCAGCTTCAATACAACATGCGAGATATCCAAGAATCTGGAAAAGCGATCAGCTTCCAGTTAATCCAGCCGGGTTTGATTGGAGATGTGACTGAGACCATCATTAAATCTGCAAACTAGACAAGCGAAAAAACTTGAGACAAAGGCCACTTGGCCTTTGTCTATCCATAATAAACACTCTGCTTCAACCAGAGTGCATCTACCGCACTCTCAACTTATATTAAGTACCTTTCAAAGCGATACTAAAGTGTGATTCTACAAATTCTTAGTTGCGTAACCCTTCAGTACTTCAACCAAACCTTTATACACACTGGTATTTTCAAAACTCGTTGGATAGAAGAATGAGAGCCCGAACTTCGCGCTGTGTGAAAGCAGCTCATTGAACTCTATTCGGCGTAGCTGCTTCGTATTCACCGCTTCGGTCGCTAAGCTTTTTGGAAGTAACGCCCAGCCATTCACTTTCACTAACTCCAGTAACATATCGTTATTGCTTACCGTGCGAAAATACGGTGATACCCCCAACCACTCTGGCATGGTTTTGCTTTGGTTTTCACTGATGTACTGCGTTTCTAATTGCAAATCTTCAAGTCGAATCTCATCGATTTTGAACAAAGGACTATCAATCCGTGCGTAGGCAGCAATATCACCGTCACCAAGTTTGATGGCGCTGATTGGGTATTCCGACATGTTTTCCATTCGGTGCTGCATGATCGCAACTTTGTTGTGCGCTTGTGTCACATCAACCAAGATCTCATCTCGATTTCGATGCAGCCAATTGAGCACCATGTCCGGGTGAGCCTTCAAAACATGCTGTTCTATCTCCACCACTAAATCGTTGGGCATCAGAGTATCGTGATAGAAATCTAAACGGGTCAGTTCTTGTTGGTAAGCATTCATCATTCTTAGATGCAATCGCTCACTGTTTTGCACCAACAATTTTGACTGCTTATAAATAGAACGTGCAAAGCTGGTTGGTACCGCCTTTTTTCCTTCAATCGTAAATAAAATGGTTCGATAGCTGTCTTCTAACGCTTTCACTTGTTCTCGAATGGTTGTTCTATCTTTACCAATCGCTCTCGCAGCCTTGCTATAGCTCTGTTCGTCATACGTCGCACAGAATGAGTTTAAGTGTTCATAAGAAAACATCCCTACCACCTTAGATAATTAATGTTTGGTTTTACCCATCATTATGCATTATTAGAAACGTAATAACGCTGCTAAATTAGCAACAAATGTGAGGCGAAGAGAGTTTTCACTCTGTATTTGAACGATAAAATTCGCTTCTCTATGTATTGGCAGTAAGCCCAGAAGTTAGCTATACACACTTATTTGAACAGAGTTACGCATTGCTAATTATGGGTTTACCGCCTCTCTTTTCTTATCACTTATCCGTGAATACAAAGAACTGACTTTCTAAGCGCTCACAGGAAGATTGATTTTCCAAAGCGCGATGGTCGACTGAATCCTCTCATAGAACAAGGTCGTTAGTTGAGAGCAATAGGATCCATTATGAAAAAGCTACTTCTCTCAACGGTTATTGCTGGCCTAGTCGCCACACCTGCTTTCGCCGAAACCTCTACTAGCCCTATCACGCTCTATGTATCGAACGACATCATTACTCTTTCAGATTACGATCATAGCAACGTAGACGCTATCGCAGTTCAAGACGGTAAAATCCTCGACCTTGGCGATCAAAAAACACTCACCACTAAGTACCAATCTAAAGATGGTTTTACGATTGATAAATCATTTGAAGATCGTGTTCTTACACCGGGCTTCGTTGAACCTCACGTTCACCTTTGGCTGATGGCGTTGTTGATCGGCACAGACTTTATTACTCCTGCTGATTGGGATTTACCGTGGGGCAACGTTGAAGGCGTAATAGGCCATGATAACTACTTAGCCCGTTTAACTGAGTTAGAAAGTGAACTGGCTGAAGGCGAACCATTGGTAAGCTGGGGCTACCATCACTATTTCCACGGCAATGAAATGAGCCGTGAGTTGCTGAATAACATTTCTGAAGACCGACCAATTATCATTTGGCATCGTAGCTTCCACGAATTGTTCTTCAACGATGCAGCGATGGAAATGCTAGGTTGGTCTGAAGAAGACTGGACTGGCGAAGGCTATAACTACGATCAGCTAGACTGGGAACGAGGCCATGCTTATGAAGCTGGAGCTAAAATCCTTCTCAATGATGTAATGGGGTTCTGGGTAAACAGCGGCATTTTTGCAACCGGGATGGAGCGAACCAAAGATTACATCCACTCTGGTGGTATTACTACCGCGATTGACCCTGGTGTTGTTGCAACACCTGAGATGTTCGAGCAAGTAGTCGACATTCTTGAAGACGGTAACTTCCCAATGGATTACTGGTTAATGCCAGCTGGTAACTTTACCTACATGATGGCAGAAAACGACCCTGCCAAAGGTAAAGCGATTGCCGAAGGTTTGACTCAGCACCCGTCTTATCAAGGCGAACAGATCAAATGGCTACCTAAATTCGTTAAGTTGTTCTCAGACGGCGCAATGTACAGCCAGTTAATGCAACTTAAAGATGGCTACACCGATGGTCACTCAGGTGAATGGTTGCAAAAGCCTAAAGACCTTGAAGCAAGTATGCGTCCTTACTGGGAAGACGACTACACGATTGTTATCCATGCCAATGGTGATCTAGGCTTTGAGACTGCACTGAACATTGTCGACAAGCTCAACAAAGAAAAAAGCAGAGACGATCACAGAACCAGCTTCCATCACCTAGGTATTACCGATAAAGACGACATCCCTAAAGCCGTTGAACTTGGCGCAAACTTTAGTGTAAACCCTTACTACACACATATTCTGGCTGAGCTTTACTCTGAACAAGGTATCGGTCAAGAGCGTGCAGAAGTGATGGCGCGTGGACGTTCATTCATCGATGCGGGTGGTATTTTATCATTGCACTCAGATTCACCAATGGCACCAGCGCAACCACTAGGGTTAGTTTGGGCTGCTGTAAACAGAATCGGTCTGTCTGGCAAAACGGTAATGGGACCTCAAGAGCGCATCACGGTTGATGAAGCAATGCGCGCAATCACGATTGATGCAGCATACACAGCACGTCTAGAAAATGAAGTTGGTACCATTGATATCGGTAAAACCGCTAACTTTACGGTACTCGACGACAACCCATACACGGTAAAACCTGAAGACATCAACAAGATAAAAGTTGAAGCAACGATTTACCAAGGTATCCCTGCTCCTGTAAAAAACAGTAACTCTGGTTTAGCCATGACTGAGCAAAATATGAAAGTTGTGAATGTAATCAACAGATACCACAACGCTCACGGTCATCACCACCATCATGATCATGACCACGATGTGTGTGCGACAAGCTTGTACTTCCAACATGCTCTTACGGCGATTCAACAGAAATAACGTAGGTACAATAACGATGAACATTGCTCTAAGCTGAGCGAAAGTATCTCAATAGCTTGACCTTCATCGTTCTCAAAAAGTGATAGTGTGACCTCAGCGTCCGCTATCACTTTTTCTTTTTATGGTACATGTTTACCGATTCCGCGATACAGACCCCCTATATTCAGTTATCTCTATACAAAGATCTCAAACTCAATCCGAGACGCTCTCACACTTTCAATCCCCTATCTCACGGCTTTCCACATCACAACCAAATGTCCCGATACTTAGCAGATCATCGAGAATGCTTTCTATTTGGTGGTGCAATCTATTAGCCACAACATAGCTCAACAAGTGCAGCTTTCTAAATACTGGCTCTAGCGAATTGAGCCCATACCGTGAACAGATGTATTCGTCGTTCCTGAAACTTGGCACTTGGCAAGGTAAAAGCCCCACACCTCCTCATTTTAACTGGCTAACCTCTTTTCGTAGCATCTCACCTCGCCTCATGAAAGCCACACAAATCTGATTTGATTGCGCTGTTTACCACCATAACTGCGCCATTCTTCATCAGCCAATCTTCTCTTTTGTTTTCCTTTGATGACACCGGTATTGAAACGTCTATTAAGCAGATGAAATGCAATGAAAAATCAATAAATACAATAGCTTAATAAAAACATAAAAACTTCAAAATTAGTTTTATCATCACCAAAATCGATAACATGACCCGGTCAATTACAACTCAGGTCAATACTATGTCTACCATTTGGGAATTAGATATGGGTTATCTAGAGTCACTTGGCAAGGAGCTACGCGGATACATTAAGGATGATGAAGTGACGGTATTACCCCAGCTTAGAACGCAATATCTTGCCGAGCTAAATGCAGTTATTGAAAAGATGGTTTCGTCTTCAGCGAAAACAGATCAAATGGAGGCATTGGTAAAGGTTTGCCAGCATATTGCGACAACGGTGAACACCTCTCGCTATCACCGACTTAGCCAATGTATTGAGCGTATTCACTCACTCGTCAGCAAGTTGCGTCACCAGCAAAATGCGGACTCGCAACCTCTTAACGCGGATGCATTGTTTTTACTCGCGCAAAACCATGGCATTGCGATCTCAAGACACGACCTCAACGACGGTAAAGCAAGTTCGGTTTCCTTCGCTTATCAGCAAGGTTATCTGTCCATTTCAGAAGCGTTTGATGCATTGAGTGCACTGTTTAAACATCAACGCCATTCACAACTGGCCAGCACGCTAAACAGCCCTGCTTATCTATCTCAATGCGCTTAGCCAGATTATGTTCTAACAATAAGATTTAATTATGAAATTTTTATCATTACCCTTTTGTTTAGCTCCACTTTTTTTATCGTCTTTAGCTAATGCAAGCCAACCATACTCTGATACATTAACCGGTGATTGGGGAGGAGATCGTAGTCACATTAAAGACAACGGACTCTCGCTCGATGCTGAATACACCAACGTTTACCAATCGGCGGTTTCTGGCTCACCATCAAATTCAAATGAGTTCACACACCGTTTTGACCTGTTTGCAGCACTTGATACCGAAAATGCTGGCCTATGGAATAACGGCACCTTTCGCACCCAGTTGATCTATCTAAACGGAGATGCGAACGACTTTGGCTTCTCCAGTTTGTCAGTACCTAATTCAGCCCATTACGCAGACAGCAGTAGCCCTTTCTTCTCATCCTTGTATTACACACACAAGTTTGATGACAACACTAACCTACTTTTTGGCAAGATCGACGCGTTTGAGCTACTACGAAATGCGCCATTTTACGGTGGTGCAACTCGTCATGGATTCATGAACATTGCTTTTTCTGCTCCACCAAGTGGCGTGACTCCCCCATCATTTATTGGCGGCATCCTGAACCACACCATTGGCGATACACGAATCACGGCGATGATTTATGATCCAAGAGATCGATATGCTGACAACTTAGGATTCAATGATTGGTTTGATGATGGCGTGAACTTTTCATTAGGTGCGACTCACTCATTCAAACTGTTTGATAGAAGTTCTACGTTTGGTATGTCTGGTACATATAGCACTGAAGAAGGGGTCGATTACTCGTCTTTGGGTGAAACTGCAAAATATAAGTACAACATTCGAGCTCAAGCAACACACAATATCTACGAGAACAATGACGATACCATCGCAGTCTACCTAAGAGCAGCAGCGGCAGACGGTAATCCAAATATCATAGATGGAACGTTTGTTGGCGGCCTTGGAGGCAACGCTTTCTTCTTCGACAGACCTCAAGATCAATGGGGCGCGGGCTACTATTACTACAACTTGTCTAATGCGTTACAAAACAGCATTAGCGATTTGCCACTAGGAGCAGAATTAAAAGACGAGCAAGGTTTTGAGATCTACTACGCGTTCCAAGCAACGCCATGGTTAACCTTTACCGCAGATGCGCAATACGTCACACCCGCAGTCAGCACTCAAAGCAAAGTCGCGTTGTTTGGCCTAAGAACGAATATCGTTTTCTAGTACCACGCATAAACTAAGACGTTCTAAATAAAAAGAGCCTGATCATCAGTGATCAGGCTCTTTTTTGGATTTTCACATTGAATCGAAATTCATCGATTAAGGCGTGCCAACCTCAGATAAAGACACCAATTGTTTAGTATATTCATGCTGCGGATTACCAAACAAAGTCTCAGTGTCACCTTTCTCTATTACCTCGCCAGCTTTCATGACGATGGTGTAATGACACAAGGATTTCACAACATTCAGATCATGACTGATAAACAAATAGGTCAGGCCGTACTTTTCTTGAAGTGACTTCAGCAAATCCAGTACTTGCGCTTGAACGGTTCTGTCGAGTGACGATGTTGGTTCATCGAGCAAGATAAACTCTGGCTTAAGGATCAAAGCACGAGCAATCGCAATTCGCTGCCTTTGACCGCCAGAAAACTCATTTGGGTAACGGTGACGAGTTTCAGGATCGAGGTCAACCTCTTTCATTACGTCACAGATGCGTTGGTCGAGTTCGTGCTCATCCAATTGTTGATGCACTAACAAACCTTCGCCAATCACCTGAGCGACCGACATTCTCGGGTTTAGCGCAGAAAACGGGTCTTGGAAGACCACTTGCATACGGCTTCTAAACGGAAGCATCTGTTTTCGATCTAAACCTTGAAGCTGTTCACTCGAGTAGGTAATTGACCCTTCACTATCCACCAGCTTAAGTATCGCCATACCAGTCGTCGATTTACCAGAACCACTTTCGCCAACTAAACCGATTGAGTGCCCCTTTTTCAAGCTGAACTCCATATCGGTCACAGCTTTGACATGAGAAATGGTTCGCTTGAATAAACCGCCCGTAATCGGGAACCAAACACGAAGTTGATTAACATCGAGCAGAGGTTCACTTTCCGGAGAAACTGGAACGGGCAAGCCTTTCGGATCAGAGTTGATAAGCTTTTGCGTATAAGGGTGAGCTGGTGCATTAAAGAGTGTTTGGCAGTCATTGCTTTCAACCAAGCGACCATCTTTCATTACCGCCACTCTGTCGGCAATTTTACGAACGATACTCAAATCGTGTGTGATAAAGAGCATCGCCATACCGAGCTCTTGCTGCAAGTCTTTCAAAAGATCTAGGATCTGCGCTTGTACCGACACATCCAAAGCAGTAGTAGGCTCATCAGCAATAAGTAGCTCTGGTTCGTTGATCAGTGCCATCGCAATCATCACACGCTGACGCTCTCCACCAGATAGCTCGTGAGGATAGGCTGAAATCTTTTGCTCTGGGTAACGAATACCCACCTTTGAAAGCCACTCTATCGCCAAGGCTTGCGCTTTATTGGTTCGCATTCCTCGGTGAATAGAAAGAGTTTCAACCAGCTGCTTACCGACTCTATGAAGTGGGTTCAACGACACCATAGGCTCTTGGAAGATCATGCCGATTCGACCACCACGAATCCCTCGCAATTGCCTTTCAGAACAACTCAGAATATCGGTGCCAGAGAAGTTAATCTTACCGTTTAAGTAGTGCGATGAACCTTTAGGTAACAGCTTTAAAATCGAGTTAGCCGTGACCGATTTACCGGAGCCACTCTCGCCCACCAGCGCGAGTGTCTCACCTTTGTATATTTCTAAAGAGACATCTTGCGTCACTTGCTCTATCGAGTCTTTACGCCCAAAACCGACTGATAATTTATCTATGGTCAGAACTGGAGATGCATTAGAAGCCTCTGCTGTTGAGCCTGAAGTAGGAGCTGTATTTGAAGTCATAACTTATCCTTACTTCTGTTGATGTGGGTCGAAGGCATCACGCACCGCTTCACCAACGAAGACAAGTAACGTAAGCATCAGAGAAAGTACGACGAAAGCAGAGATACCAAGCCAAGGCGCTTGCAAGTTGGCTTTACCTTGCGCCAATAGCTCACCTAACGAAGGCGAGCCCGCAGGCAAACCAAAGCCTAAGAAATCTAACGACGTTAATGTGGTGACTGATCCAGAAAGAATAAACGGCATCATAGTTAACGAAGCCACCATCGCGTTGGGTAGCATGTGACGAAGCATAATGCGTTTGTCGTCAACACCCATGGCTTGCGCGGCTCTTACGTAATCAAAGTTTCGACAGCGTAGGAATTCAGCTCGCACAATCCCAACTAAACTCATCCAACTGAAGAGCACCATAATTCCTAGCAACCACCAGAAATTCGGCTCAATAAAGCTCGACAAAATAATCAATAAGAACAGGGTCGGCATGCCAGACCAAACTTCAATGAAGCGCTGCCCGAACAAGTCCACCCAACCACCGTAGTAACCTTGTGTCGCACCGACTACGACACCGACCACGCTCGATACAATCGTCAGAATAAAACCAAACAGAACAGAGATACGGAACCCATAAATGATGCGGGCCAATACATCTCGCCCTTTATCATCGGTTCCTAACCAGTTCACTGAATCAGGCTCCGAAGGCACCGCGCCGGAAATATCGAAGTTTATCGTGTCGTAACTAAACGGAATGATTGGCCACACGATGTAACCGCTGTCTTCAATGAGTTCGATAACATACGGGTCTTTGTAATCCGCTTCGGTTTCAAACTCGCCACCAAACTCTGTTTCGGCATATTCACTGATAACAGGAACAAACCACTGATTATCATAAGACACCAAGAGTGGCTTATCGTTGGCGATGATCTCAGCGAACAGGCTCAAGCCAAACAAGATAGTAAATATCCAAAGGGAGATAAAACCACGCTTGTTTGCTTTAAAACGTAACCAACGAGCTTCAGCTAAAGGGTTGTTAAACATTTATTATCAATACCTTGTTATTCGTTCGCCATTAACGCGCTTCAAAATCAATTCGAGGATCAACCCAGGTATACGTCAGGTCGGAGATAATGCTCAGCACCAAGCCAAGCAAGGTCATGATATAGAGAGAGCTGAACACCACGGGGTAGTCACGTTGAATGGTTGATTCAAAGCCAAGCAGACCGATGCCTTCGAGTGAAAACATCACTTCAATCAACATAGAACCCGTGAAGAAAATACTAATAAATGCGCTTGGGAAACCCGCAATAATAATCAACATGGCATTACGGAAAACGTGCTTGTAGAGAATACTGCTCTCGTCCAAGCCTTTCGCTCGTGCGGTCACCACATATTGCTTATTGATTTCATCAAGGAAGGAGTTTTTGGTCAGCATGCTCAATGTGGCAAAGCCGCCGATGACCATCGCAAAAATAGGCAATGCTAAGTGCCAGAAATAGTCGCCAATTTGCTGATACCAATTAAGCTGATCAAAGTTACTCGATACCAAGCCACGCAATGGGAACCAACTGAAGTAGTTACCACTCGCGAACAAAATAATCAGGATAATCGCAAACAAGAAGCCCGGAACGGCATAGCCGACAATCACGACCGCGCTCGACCAAATATCGAAGCGAGAACCGTGATGTATCGCCTTCATTATGCCTAAAGGTATCGAAATCACGTATATGATTAAGGTACTCCATAACCCTAAGGAGATGGAAACAGGCAGTCGCTCGATGATGAGATCAATAACGTTACCGCCCTTAAACAGGCTTTCACCAAAGTTAAAGGTCGCGTAGTTTTTCAACATATCGAAGTAGCGAACGTGAATCGGCTTGTCAAAACCAAACTGCTTTTTGATCTCTTCAACCACTTCGGGGTCAAGCCCGCGGGAGCCTTTATAACCGCTGGCAGATGCTTGATCACTTTCGCTTAAATCAACTTCTTGTCCACCACCAGAAAAGCGCTCCATGATACCGGAGTTGTGCCCTTCTAATTGGGCAACGGCTTGCTCTACCGGGCCTCCGGGCGCAATCTGAATAATGAAAAAGTTGATGGTGATGATCGCCCACAGCGTGGGGGTCACCAACAATAAACGTCGAAATATATACGCGGCCATGCTAACTAACTCCTAGCGACGTTTTTCAGGAAGCAAAGCCGCCTTCTCTTCTGAAATCCACCATGTATCGATACCTAAATCGTATTTAGGCAATACATCTGGACGCTCAAACTTATCCCACATTGCTACGCGGTATTCACCGACGTGCCATTGCGGGATGTTGTAGAAATTCCACTGCAATACACGGTCAAGTGAACGACCTAGCGTAAGCAGCTTTTCAGGATGCTGTTGGTTACGCGCAATTTCTTCTGTTAATGCGTCAACCACTGGATCCATCACACCTGCAGTATTGTAAGTAGAATCAATGTAGTTAGAGTTCCAAACGATCATTAAGTTCGGGCTAGGATAAGGGTTTGCGGAAAATGACGACGAAACCATGTCGAAGTCACGATCACGAAGACGCTTGATGTACTGAGTGGTATCGATGGTACGGATCTTCATCTCGATACCCATGCGCTTAAGGTTCTTTTGAACCGGCGTTGCGATACGTTCCGTGGTTGGACTGTAAATCAACAACTCAAATGACATCGGCTTACCGGTCTTTTCGTTGGTCATCACCTTGTCTTTCAGCACCCAACCCGCTTCTTTCAGCAATTTGAACGCGGTGCGCATTTGGCTACGAATACGGCCACTGCCATCGGTGACTGATGGCTGGAATTCTTCAGTAAACACTCGCGGTGGAATTTGGTCTTTGTATTGAGACAACAACTCAACTTCAGCTTCGCTTGGTAAGCCTTTCGCTTCATAGTCAGTGTTTTGGAAGTAACTGCGAGTCCGTTTGTACTGACCATAAAACATGTTCTTGTTCATCCACTCAAAGTCCATCGCGTACGTTAACGCTTCACGAACTTTAGGATCAGAGAACACAGGAGATTGAATATTGAAGACAAAACCTTGAGTCGTTTCAGGCTTCTCATGGTTGATCTCTTCTTTAATGATGTAGCCTTTATCGAAGTTTGCGCCCGTGTAAGAGTTGGCCCAGAACTTAGCCGAGTTCTCGGTTCGAAGATCGAACTCCCCTGCTTTGAAGGCTTCCAGCATTACGGTGTCATCGCGATAGTAATCGTATTGCACTTGCTTGAAGTTATTACGACCAACATTGACGGGCAAATCCGCAGCCCAGTAATTTTCATCTAAACCGTATGTAACGCTTTGACCAGACTTGTAGCTGATGATCTTATAGGGACCACTGCCTACTGGTGGTTCACTTAGAGGCTCAGACAGCTTCTTGTCCTTCCAATAATGCTCTGGCAATACACGAGTGCTTTGCGCAAAGCTAAACAGCTTCTCGCGGTTTGGCTTGTTCATCTCAATTCGAACAACCAAATCAGAGACAGCCGTTACTGATTCAATCTCTTTGTAATACACGCGATACTGAGGCACACCCTCGGTTGAAAACTTATTAAAGGTGAATGCCACATCATGAGCCGTAATGGGCTCGCCATCATTGAATCTGGCTTTTGGATTGATATCGATTTCCATCCAAGTGAAATCACTGGCGTAGCGAACCTTTGAGGCAATCAATGGATAGTACGCATCAATCTCGTCACTCGGAGAAAACATCAAGGTATCGTAAATCTCCCCCGTATAGCTGGCAGCAACGCCGCGGGAACCGAATCGATTAAAGCTATCGTAGGTACCTATGCTGCCATAAGTCACTTTGCCTACTTTTGGCGCATCAGGGTTAACGTAATCGAAGTGAGTGAAATCGGCTGGATATTTTGCTTCACCAAAACCAACCAATTGTGTGGTTTCAATAACGGTGACAGTAGGAGTTGATTCGGTATCAGAAGCGTGTGTGACGGAGGGATATAGAGCAATAAGCGGCAGCATGACTGCACATGACTTCAAATTAGACCTGAAAAACTGAGTGCGCTGCAAGGCTTTGCTTCGGAAATCTGTTCCCATTTGACTCTCCCTTCAAATGTTATGAATTCGATATTCAAGTTGATTAATCGGCTTTGAATGCATGCCGTTAAAACAAGTATAGGTTCAAATCTAACATCATGTAATAACTAATAAAACCATCAGCACTTCATCTCTGACGGTTTATTTACAATTAACTCGTCACCGCTCGAAGTTATTGGATGCAGTTGGCGCTGATTGCTTTGATTCCTTTAATTAGCTTGGTGGCGCTGGAAAGAACGGGGGAAGGAGATTGCTCTAGCGAGAATGACATAAGCCTCCACGGTTTAGATTCCCTTTGATTCGCTTTGAAAGTGAAATTTAGGTTCTAAATAATCAACAAACTATACTTTACTGGAGTATCCTTGCTGCTTAGGTCTAAATGGAATGACACTTTGAACAAACCAAACCACATAACATTTGCAACGTTCAACCTGCTGAACTATCTCGAACCGCCGAATGCGTATTATGATTTTGAGAACATCTACAGCTTCGATGAATGGCAGAAGAAACAGCACTGGATGGCTGAAACGATTCGTTCATTAGATTGTGATGTGATTGGCTTTCAAGAGATATTTAGCCCACAGTCTTTAGAACAATTGATGAACAAGCTAGGTTATCCATACTTTGCAGTGGTCGATAGCGCAGACGTTGAAGATGATTACCTGTACACCTCTCCGGTCGTTGGTATCGCATCGCGTTACCCAATTGAAAATGTGCAACCTGTTGCGCCAGATTCGAAGTTACTGACAGCGTTCAACCTTGGAGACAATTTCTCATTCAACAGAACGCCTGTTCATGCCACGATTACGTTACCTCATTTAGGTTCAACCGACTGTTATGTTGTGCATTTCAAATCACAGCGTCCGACTGAGCCAAGAACTGAATCTATCGATGTGGATAACGCTCAGCAAGGTGAAAAACCACAAAGTGACACGCTGGTTAAGCTTCATCAAGAACAACTTGGTTCTTGGCTATCGAGTGTGCAGCGCGGCCTTGAAGCTCAGATGCTGCATCAATACATCACCAATCAACGCTACCAAACCGATCAGCCTGTTGTGTTAATGGGTGACTTTAATAAGCCTCTATTCAACGACGAGTTTAAAGGGCTGTTGAGTTACTCAATAAACAGAGACGAAAACAGCAAGCATTGGCTTTCCCACTTCCGGTTAAAAGACAGCTGGGATATTTATCATCAATTGCATGAAGAAGATTTGCTCGAACAACGCAAACCAACCCACTATTATGGTGCCTCTGGTTCTGTTCTGGATTACATTTTAATGTCGAACGAATTTGACTGTCAGAACTCATCAAGCATGATGGAGATCTCTTGCTACACAGTGCTCGACCATCACCTCATCAATCCCAGCTTTGAACACGACCAATTCAGTACTGACCATGCCATCGTTGCTGTCACCGCTCATATCCGTGAAGCCTAGCTATTCAATTACATCTTCAAGCGAGATTTACCTGAGTAGAACATGAAAAAAACCGCAGTCAAAAACTGCGGCTTTCCACTTTAGCTAAACAGGTTGAGCCAACCGACGCCCCATCTAGAAACCGATTTACCGTTTAGCAAAGTATGAACTTAGAAGTTATATGTTGCACCAAGGTAGAAAGAAGCCAATACGATATCTTTCTCTACCTTTTTTCGGTTCCAAGAGTTGCCCTCGTCAACTTCTACTGTAAATGCATCAGCTTCATAACCAAGTCTTAGGCTTAATTCAGATAGCTTTTCTGGGGTGTATTCAACGCCAAAACCAACACGTACACCTGCACCAGAATCATCGAACTCAGAACTTGAAGGACGTGAACCGTCTGAATACTTCATATCGAGGTCGATTGAAGATAAGCCAATGGTACCAAATGGGCGAACACCGTTATCAAACGTATAACCAAGATTTGCAGCAATCGAGAAGACTTGAGGAGTCCATGTAAAACCAGCGTTGCTACGTAATGGGTATTTAGCAACCACATCACCATAATCCGTGTACTGAAGCTCAAGTGAGACAATACGGTTAAACTTATAACCAGCAATCATTCGGTAAGCATTGTCTTCTGCTTCAAACGTCACTGGTTCTCTAACTGATGAAAATAGACCACCATCATCGACGCCAGAAGTACCAATGGCACCACCGAGATACAAGCCACTGTCATCTGCCATTACATTGTTCGCTGCAAACGCTGACATCATTGCGATGCTTAGAATTAATTTATTGTTCATTATTGATTGACCTTACTTATTTCAAATCAAGATTGTCACGGCTTCCTGTGCTGCACAATCTTATTAGAGTTATCCGACACCCCGTCGAATTCGCAAGCAGGATAAGCTCACATAAAACAAAAAAATAAATAAAAATATAATCACTTTATAATCCCAGCCAACAGAATCAGTTAAAACACAACAAACCACTGAATAAAAAAGAAATAAAAAACACCTCACATTAACTCTAACAATCTACCCCCTTCCAAATCATCCAGTTTTTATGTTTTTTCACCTGGCACTTACGCAAGCTTACTTTCAAGAGTGGCGTGATTTTGCATAATTCACACGCTTTAGTAGCTTGCGACTTAGCTCAATCTCAACCATTCAGAATAAGACGAATAGAAACACGATGAACCACACAATAGAGCTTAACGGCTTAATCATTGATACTGACTCTCGAACGATTACTAATGAACAGGGGAATAAAATCACTTTACGCCCTCACCTACTTTCGGTGCTCTGTTTACTGGCAGAAAATTTAGGGGATCCCGTTTCTAGGGAAGATATTATTGATATGTGCTGGGAAGGGGAACTCACCTCTCCTCACATACTTGCTAACGTCATCTATAATCTGCGTAATGTTTTTACGCGCTTAAGAACACCGGACATTCAGATAACCACAATCACCAAGTTTGGCTACATTTTGTCGGTTGACCCCACTTAATTAAATTTAAGCGACACTACATTGTGTCAAAACTGTATGAGCAACACGCCGTAGCGCACTCTTTATATCTCCATTGTGAACGTATTTATGCAATCAATGGCGTTGATTAAGATCACTAAAAAACGCCCCATCGAAACGTTTCGATGATCGTTATCACACTCTAGGAAAGTGAAGAGTGCAAATGATAAATCAGACACTATTATCACTATCGAAACGTTTCGATGGTTTTTCTTGAGTTGTTCTCAACCCATTAAACGTTATTTTTCGATAGGTCGTGATATGAAAAAAAGTACTCTAATTAATTCTGAACTCTCTTACTTAGTGGCGACTCTTGGCCACACAGATGAAATCACGATTTGTGACGCGGGCTTGCCGATTCCAGATCACGTAACTCGTATTGATCTTGCCTTAACTCATGGTGTTCCGAGCTTTCAGCAAACAGTAAAAACCATGCTGGATGAATCTCAGATTGAAGGCGTTGTGATTGCAGAAGAGTTTGCGAAAGTAAGCCCAGACCATCACGCTGCACTGATTGATTTAGTTAAGACAGAAGAAGCGCGTTGCGGCAAATCGCTTTCGATTACTTACATCACTCATGAAGAATTCAAACAGCGAACGCATGACAGCCGCGGGGTTATTCGCACTGGCGAATGCACGCCTTACGCAAATGTTATCTTCCAAGCTGGCGTAACCTTTTAGCTCAAGCTCAGCGTTTGAACCTAAGCGCAACGACAGCTCAGTGTCATCACTGAACCAAAACAATCAAATACAACTGGCCCCGAGTAAAGGAACCGACATGACTCAAGCCATTTTAGAACTTAGCTCAATTGAGAAAGCCTTCCCAGGTGTTAAAGCACTAGATAAGGCAAGCCTCAACGTTTACCCAGGGCGCGTAATGGCGTTAATGGGGGAAAACGGTGCAGGTAAATCAACGTTGATGAAAGTGCTTACCGGCATTTACCACTTGGACGGCGGCACTATCGCATACCAAGGTAAACCCGCAGCATTTAAAGGACCACGTGATTCACAACAAGCTGGCATTAGTATCATTCACCAAGAATTGAACCTAATTCCTGAGCTAACCATCGCCGAGAATATCTTCTTAGGTCGTGAAATCACAGGGACTATGGGTCGCATCTTGTGGAACGAAATGTACCAAGAAGCGGACAAGCTACTTAAACGCCTTAACGTAAAACACAGTTCAAAAACACCTTTAGGTCAGCTAAGCCTTGGTGAACAACAAATGGTAGAGATCGCGAAAGCCCTATCGTTTGAGTCTAAGGTCATCATCATGGATGAGCCAACGGATGCACTAACCGATACCGAAACTGAGTCTCTATTTAAAGTAATTAACGAACTACGTGATGAAGGCTGTGGCATTGTTTACATCTCTCACCGTTTGAAAGAGATCTTTGAGATTTGTGATGACATCACCGTGCTTCGTGACGGTAAGTTCATTGGACAATGTGAAGTAAAAGACACCGACGAAGATGGCCTAATCGAGATGATGGTTGGCCGTAAGCTAGACGAACAATATCCACGTATCGGACAGAGCCACGGTGAAACCTGCCTTGAAGTGATTGGCCTGACTGGTTCTGGTGTTCATGACGTGAGCTTTGCTCTAAAGCGTGGTGAAATCCTGGGTGTATCTGGCCTAATGGGTGCAGGTCGTACCGAACTGATGAAAGTGATTTACGGTGCCCTTCCGAGTGAGCGCGGCGTCATCAACTTAGAAAACAAAACCATTAACCCGGTAAGCCCGAAAGATGGCTTGGCGAATGGCATTGCTTACATCTCTGAAGACCGTAAAGGCGATGGCTTAGTTCTAGGGCTTTCTGTTAAAGAAAACATGTCATTATGTTCGCTTGATCTACTAACAAAGAGCGGTCAAATCCAACATAAAGACGAAGTAATGGCGGTTGATGACTTCATCAAGCTCTTCAACATCAAGACCCCGACTCGCGAGCAAATCATTGGCAACCTTTCTGGTGGTAAC
>NZ_JBFRLX010000066.1:0-42394 GCF_041470165.1 Vibrio sp. 10N.286.46.A8 | reverse complement strand
TTCTTCTAAAGTAAATGACTACAATTATGAATCTTTTAAAAACTAGCCTAGCACTTGCCATCAGTTTGGTTGCAACGTCATCGATGGCAAACAGCTTGGATCAAGCTCAATCAATTCAAAACAAGACCAATAACGCGTCGGCTTCGAGCCAAAAGGTTATTAATAAAAGTTCACAAGCAACATTATTGCTGCAAGCTGAGGTTGAGCGTCTGCAAGAAGAAGTGAAAAATTTAGAAATCTATCACGATCACCTTGCCGCATTGGTTAACAGCCAAGATCAAGAAGCGCAGAGTATTGAAGGGCAGATCGACCAAATCAAACTAACACGTCAAGGTGTAGTGCCTTTGATGTACAAGATGATCGATGGTCTCCAAGAAGTTATTGAAAGCGATCTACCTTTCAAGACAAATAGCCGTCTGCGTCGCGTTGAAAAGCTGAAGGCGATGATGACTCGTGCTGATGTCAGTGATGCTGAAAAATATCGCCGTATTTTAGAGGCGTACCAAATTGAAGTGGATTACGGTATTAAGCTAAGTTCTTATTCAAGCCGTGTCGAGTTAAGTCAAGATAAAGTGCTTGAAGTTGATGTTTTGCATCTTGGCCGCATTTCACTGGTCGCTCGTAACTTAAATGGTACTCAATATTGGTCTTGGGACCAAAATAGCGATCAATGGCAAGAGTTGGATTCTTCGATGAAATCTGAGTTGGACAAAGCGTACGATATTGCTAATAAGCAAGCGTCTCCAAGCTTAATCACTTTACCTGTTTCTTTAACTGTTGCGGAGGTTAAGTAATGAACTTAAAGCCATTAGCAGCATTGCTTTGCATTACGTCAATTTCATTTTCTGCTTTCTCTGCATCAGACACGACTGCTCAGCTTGTTAATAAAGCAAAATCAGAGAGTCGCACGCAAGCGTCTCATAACGTAATTCGTGAAGCTGACTTTAAAAAGACAGAACAACAACTCAAAGCGATCAAATCACAGCTTGAAGCTAAACGTAGCTCTATTCAAGGTGCGACCGATGTTCTGACTCAGACATTCAGTGATAACGAAAACAAGCTTGCTCGTTTAGAAGAGAAACTGCGTTTAGAAACCGGTAGCTTAGGTGAGTTGTTTGGCGTTGTAAGACAAAATGCAAAAGACCTTGAACTTGAGCTAACGGATACAGTAACTAACGTAGATCGCGCAGCGTATACAGAAACTGTTTACCAAATCGTGGATGCAAAATCATTACCGTCAATGCCCCAGTTAACAGGTCTTTGGTTGAGCATGATGGAGCAAATTCAAGCAAGTTCAGAGATAAGTAAGTCGACAGTTTCACTAGTTAATAGTGAAGGGGTCACTGAAAAGGCAGAAGCTTATCGACTGGGTTCTATTGGTTTAGTCGCTGAGTCTGGTTACGTATGGTGGGATGCTAAACATCAAGATGCAATAGTGTACTTGAAGCAGCCATCACAAGGTCCAACACTGGCGTCACTTTCTACTTTAGCGAATGGCGAAGTGTCTAACGTGGTCGTCGATCCTTCTCGTGGATTCATGCTAGAACAATTAGCTTTGGAACCAAGCCTAGCTGATCGTCTGCAAGCTGGTGGCCTAGTAGGTAAAGTTATTCTTGGCTTGTTGGCAATTGGCTTAATCATCGCATTGGTTCGTGGTATTTCTTTGGCTATCGCTCGTCAGAAGATTCGTGCACAGCTTAAGAACCCAAAACAAGCAGGTAATAACCCTCTGGGTCGTGTTCTTGCGGTTTACAGCAAAGAGAAAAATCAAACAGTAGAAGCATTAGAACTGCGACTTTTAGAAGCGGTAGTGGATGAACAAACTCACCTAGAGAAAGGTTTATCAATGCTGAAGCTTCTAGCTGCTCTAGCACCAATGCTTGGCTTGCTAGGTACCGTAACCGGCATGATCGAAACATTCCAAGTGATCACACAGTTTGGTAATGGTGACCCTAAAGTAATGGCGGGCGGTATTTCGATGGCACTTGTTACAACGGTACTTGGCCTTGTTGCTGCAATGCCACTGCTATTGGCACACAACATTCTGAGTACTCAGTCAGAGAACATTCGAAATATTCTGGAGAAGCAGGGCATTGGCCTTGTTGCTGAGCAGGCAGAGAAGTCTATTGAACCAAGCGCTGTTGTTTCACAAGTTGGGACTGCCGCGTAATGGATATTTTGTCGGGTTCTCTATTACCAGCGAGTTGGTTAACGAGTAACTGGCTGCTGTCTTTATCAAACTTTATGGAGCAGGGCGGTTTCGTCCTGTGGTGGCTAGCGGCTGTCGTCCTCGTTTTTTGGGTACTTGTGGTAGAACGCGTGCTTTATCTCGCGTTCTACTTTCCAAAGCAGCGTCAAGCTTGGATTAATCAGTGGCATGAAAGAGAAGATCACTCTTCTTGGCATGCTAAAGCCATTCGTGAAGGTTGGTTGGGGCAAGCGAGTATTTTACTTAACCAAAACTTGAACTTTATTAAGCTGTTAGTTGCTATTTGTCCGATGTTGGGTTTGCTCGGTACCGTAACCGGTATGATCTCCGTTTTTGATGTCATGGCGACTCAAGGAAGCAGTGATCCTAAATTGATGGCCTCAGGTATCTCGTTGGCAACTTTACCAACGATGGCGGGTATGGTTGCTGCATTAGCGGGCATGTTTGTTCATGCTCGTTTAGCGAAAGTCTGTAACCGCTTAGAATTGAAATTAGAAAAATCTTTAAGGAGTCAACGATGAGACTCGGTCGACGTCATTCTAAAAACGAAGAGGCTCAAATAGACCTTACTTCGATGCTTGATATCGTATTCATCATGCTTATTTTCTTCATTGTGACGAGTTCATTTGTTCGTGAATCTGGTGTTGAAGTCAATCGCCCGCAAGCTTCAAATGTAGTGAGCCAAAAAGATGCAGGTATCTTTGTCGCGATTACTTCTGCGAATGACATTTTCATAGATAAACGTGTTGTGGATGTTGAACGTGTTCAAGCGACGTTAGAACACTTGTTGCTAGAACAACCTGATGCTTCTTTGGTTATTCAGGCGGACGAGCATGCTTATAACGGTACGGTTGTTAAAGTGATGGACGCTGCCAAAGGTGCGGGTGTTAAAAATATTGCGCTTGCAGCTGAAAAGCGATGATCTTGGAGGATCTTAATCAATGATTCGCCTATTTCTTGCATTACCTTTAGCGGGAGCGTTGGGTTTAGCTCTATTTTCTTTCATGGCTTGGATGGTCGATAATGGACACCAACGTTCGCCAGACAACAGTGAGACGTTAAGTTTCAACATGGTAATGGTTGAACAAGAACAAGAAGTACAGAGAAGACAACGTGCAGTCCCGGAACAACCCGAAATGCCAGAGCCGCCACCGCAAGCGCAAACGTCTCAGTCGCAAGCTGAAGTAACGCCTCTGAATTCACTGTCTTCACTGTCTTCACTGGATTTGAATACTTCAATTGAAGGCCTAGCGATTAACGCTCCAACATTTTCTGATTTGGGGTCAAATCAACAGGTAATGCCGCTTTATCGAGTTGAACCTCGTTATCCAGCAAAAGCGCTCAAGCGTGGCGCAGAAGGGTATGTCATTTTGTCTTTTACAATCGATGAAACAGGACGTTCTGTTGATATTCAAGTTACGGATGCAAATCCACGTCGTATGTTTGAACGTGAAGCGATAAGAGCACTTAAAAAATGGAAGTATCAACCCAAAGTCGTCGATGGAAAAGCGGTAGCTCAGGTTGGTCAAACCGTGAAACTAGAGTTTAAGTTGGCAAAATGATGAAACAGATATGGATATTAGTGGGCTTGTTGATAATGCCCCTTACAGTACCGGCAAAAGAGCTAACCCAATACACCGTTATTCGTGTTCAAAAGGCGAATAAACTTGCTCAAGAGGAGCAGGTTAAACAGGCGATTGAGGTTTTGGCTAGTTTGGAGTTATCTAAAGGCTATGACAAAGCCTATGTCGCTCGCATACTTGGTGTGTTTTACTGGCAAGATGGTAAAACAGAGACGGCAATCAAGCAGCTTACTTATGCAGTGGATAGTGGCTTATTGGTGGATGAGCAAGCTTGGGTAACGAAACGTATGTTAGCTGATTTACTGCTTAGCGAGCAGCATTTTAAATCGGCATTACCACACTATTATGAGCTCGTTGAAACAGCACCGGAAACTGAAAAGAAAGACACGCTTTGGATGCGAATTGCTCAAGCTGAATACCAAATTGAAAACTGGACGAAAGTACTGGCGGCTATAGGTAATCATAACAAGTTCAATTCAAAACCACAGTTGTCGCCTCTCTCGTTAAAGCTGGGTGCTCAACTACAGTTAAAACAATGGAAGCAATCAATTCCTACGTTAGAAAGTTTAGTTGAACTTCAACCCGAAAAAGACAACTGGTGGCGTCAACTGGTCGGGATTCAGTTAAGGCTAGAGCGTAGCCGAGATGCGTTGAATACCTTAGCGCTTGCTGAGCTACAAGGTGTTGAACTGAATAATTCAGACCGTAGGCTACTTGCTCAACTGTACGCGAAACGAGGCATCCCTGAGCGCGCTGCGCAAGAAATTAGCAAGTTAGATGACGCAAACAGCGATGTTCAACTTCTGGCTGAGCAAGCAACCTACTGGCAGCTAGCGAAAGAGTGGGACAATGCTATTGAAGTGTGGACGTTAGCGTCGAATATGAACACTCGATACCATTGGAATGTTGCTCAATTATTGGTTCAGCAAGGTTACTACAAGCGAGCTCTGGTTGTTTTAGACAAAGTGAAAGACAAGAACAAGCAAGCTGACGTTGCATTAGCGAAAGTACGTTCATGGTATAAGTTGAAGAACTTAGATAATGCTCTCGCTCAAGCTAAGCGCGCGAACAACATTGAACCGTCTCCTGAGGCTAAAGGGTGGATCAAATATTTGACCCAGCTGAGAACGGTAAGCGAAAGTGGAAACGCCTAATCACATATAGTTAGAAGCTAGAAAACAGAGTACTAAATAAGACAGTGAAAGGGTGTCATTTGAATGTTCAAATGACACTCTTTTTTTGTATTCTATAGACTTAAACCTAAACCTTAAACCTAGGTGCCTGAGCGGTGCTGTTGTTTGACTGAGGTAAGAATAATACCAATTACAGTAAGTAAGTGTACATAAATAGCGCTGGAAAAATGCTTGAGAACAAGGCGGAAATTTTCGATAAGTAGTTATTCTACAATCAAAATTTCTAACGATGTTATCGAGTGTTTTAACCAGCTAGGATGAACAGTTATTTACTACGATTGGTATAAAGATAAAGAAAATTCAAGTTAAAGGCTGCACATATCGCCACTGTGTGATCCCGCAATGATCACTCCGCTTTGGTCTACAATCCAGTTAATGGTGCAGTCACGATAGGGGTTTTTGAAAGAATGTTGTATTTCACCATTCTGGAGTGAGGTTTGAGTTTCTACCCAAGCAAATGTGCGTGACTCCCAAAATGTAACTGCTTGAGAGTGGGGCGTTAAATACAAAGCTTGCGCATCGGTAATATTGGAACCGATGTAACTCTCGATATGTTCGTCAGTACTAACAATCTGGCTAGTACAAGCCGTTACCAATACAGCCAAAGCTACAATAATACGCATTTCTAAATCCTTTTAAACTTGCATGGTTATGTCTGTTTTATAGTCAATAAGCTTAAACCACTCTTGAGCTAATCGTCATGCCAATGCCCTTGATAGTGATCTCTGTTCTAAATAGCTTCAACATTCCTTTCTTAAATGCACGGAACTCCTACTAAACAGGGCCTTTTATAAGCTCTAGAGCTCAGGATATCTACGTTTCCCACTTATATTGCCGCGATTCTTATACGTATACAGTTCGATTGTTCTTCAGTAGATGTTATGTAAATTTCCTTGCGACGCGCGAGAAACGTAAACAATGTAAATTGAATGCCAATACGAATTATTATCAACTAAATTATCGCCATAAAATCTATAGGTACTGGTTTGTATGTCGTTAAAAAGTAGGGCAGTTCAATCATGGGCTCGTCGACTTCATGTTTATATTTCTATGGCGCTGCTGTTTGTTGTTCTTTTCTTTTCAGTGACAGGCATCACCCTTAATCGCCCTGAGCTATTCGAATCAAGCCAACCCAATATCCAACGTTCTACGCTAACGCTTCCCACGAGTTTGTTTACGATCCAAGACGGTCGACTGAAAGCCGACGAGTCTGCTTTTGAAAAGTTTTTATTTGAAGAAGCAAACCTATCTGGCGTTCCTTCGGGGTTAGACATCTACGCAGAGATTGAAGACGGTGAGTTACTCATCGGTGAAGTGTCTATGGACTTCAAAGGACCTGGCTACAACGCTTCTGTGTTTGTCGATGTGACTTCTGAAATGGTGGAAGTCGAAACAACGAATTATGGCGTTATCGCATTGTTGAATGACTTACACAAAGGGCGTAATAGCGGTGAAGTGTGGAAGTGGTTTATCGATATCACTGCGCTGCTGATGATCTTCTTTGTACTGACTGGCGTGTGCTTACTGTTACCTAAGAAAAAGACACTCAATACTTCCATCAAATGGACGGTGTTTGGGTCTGCAATCTCACTTGCTATCTATTTTGTTGCCGTGCCTTAACTTTTAGAAGATTGATGAGTCGACAAGATGAGTTGATCAAAGGTTAAACGGATTTTAAAGGTTGTTAAACATGAAAAAAATGAATTGGAGTAAGGCGCTTCTTGCTTTATCTCTTTTGCCAAGCCTAGGTATGGCACAAGCGATCCCTGATACGGCAAAACTTGATGTGAACTTTGAGCTTCCAAAGATTGATACCTCTATGTATGCACGTCCTTACGTGGCGGTGTGGGTAGAAAACAGTGAACGAAAGTCAGTGAAAACCATTGAGCTTTGGGTCGGTAAAGACGAATGGCTAAAAGACTTACGCAGTTGGTGGAGAAAAGTTGGCCGTTACGATCGTGAACTTGTCGATGCTGTGACTTCTGCAACACGCCCGGCTGGTCAATATCGTTTCGTTTGGGATGGCAAGAGCGACAGCGGTGAAACCCTTGAACAAGGTGAGTACACGGTGCATGTCGAAGTCGTTCGTGAACACGGTGGCCGTAATTACCTTCGCCAAAAAGTATCACTGACAGATTCAAACGCCTCTTATGAATTAAAAGCAACGGAAGAGACGGGGAAAATTATCTTGAGCTACATTGCCAAATAATTAGCACGTCGGATAACACAAGCTGTGCTTTACAAGCGACAGAAAAATCAAAGATTGGAATCGTAGGCGCCATTGAGCGACACGGTTAAAGATTACAAATAATGGAATTGAACATGATGAAACAGACAAAAATAAAGGCGCTTGCTCTTGCAGGTGTAATGGCGTTCGGTCTAGCAGCAACGACGACTGCGCAAGCTCACCCTCGTTGGGTTTTGCCTTCTCATTTCACCGTTTCTAAAGAAGGTGGTGACTGGTTAACATTTGATGTGACGGCATCCCACGGTACGTTTGTGTTTGATAAGCCAGCAGGAAGTGATAAAGCATTCGTTATCATGCCTGATGGCCGTAACGAGCGTCCTAACTTCGTTGTAAAAGGCAAGCGTCGCTCAATGTTTGATTTCTATTTTGAGGAAGAAGGTACACACAAAGTAGCAATCAACAACGAACCAACGTACTGGACACAGTACAAAGCGGGTCGTCGTGACACAGTAAAATGGATTAAAGCGACTAAAGCTGAGCGTGATGCACTATTACCTGAAAAATCACGTGACGTTGTAACTCAAGTCGGTTTCACTCGCGCAGAAAGTTACATCACAGTAGGCAAGCCGACGGATTCAGTTTTCAAAATTGAAGGCAAGCTTCTTGAAATGAAGCCTGTTACACACCCTTCAGACATCGTTGAAGGCGAACCGGTGACATTCCAATTCTTCTACAACGGTGAAATCCAGAAAGACGTGAAAGCGGAAATTACTCGTGAAGGTACACTTTACCGCAATCACCAAGAGCAGATTGATGTAGTGAGCGATGAAAACGGTGAAATCACGTTTACTCCAGACGTAGCGGGTCGTTACGTAATGAAAGCGAACTACAAAGGTGAGTTGGTTGACAACCCACTGGCAGACAAAGCAAGTACGAATGTGCACCTGACATTCGAAGCATTGCTTCAATAGTCGGTTTTATCGGGAGAAAGCTCCTGATTATTAGATAAAAAAGACAAGGGCTCATTAGAGCCCTTTAACGGTCAGTATTCCACTGAAAATTTGTAACGTGGCGAGGGTACGAACGATGAAAATAACAATAAAAGCAAACACCATAATTGCCCCGTGCTTGGCTCTGGGGCTTGGTTTAGCGGCATTGCCTGCGCAAGCTCACTTTCCATTGATGAGCTGTTGGTTTGAAGGCAAAACGGTTGCCTGTGAGGCAGGTTACTCTGATGGTAGTAAAGCGATAGATTACGCGGTCGCGATGTACGACTACGAAGATAACTTGATAGCGAAAGAGATGACGGATAAACGCTCTATCGTCGAATTCCCAAATCCTAATACTGAGTTTTACCTCGTGTTTGATTCAGGTCACGAGTTTCCTGTTGAAGTCGACGTTGTAGAGATCAAAGAAAAATGATGATTCAAAGTGTACGCGCTGACACAGGCGGAAGAGAGGGTAAGTGGGTTGGCCTAATCATTATATTCATCCTTTGTTTTGCGACGGTTGCTATTCCGTTTAATCAAGCAGAATCTCATATCGAAGTGACCCTTGATCACCAAGTCTTAGTGACTGATGTTGAGCAAGAAAACTTGGCGATGCTGTCAGAACTCCGTTTAGCTCATGAAGAGATTCGAGATCTTCGTATGGACTTAGACGGCGATTGGCCAAGTGTTGTGTCACTTAAAGATGAATGGGTTGCACCATTTGTTGAAGACCAGAGTTGGAAGCGCAAAGGTTCTCATACTTGGTTATTGGACGAGCGTGGTTATTACTTTTCTACGCCAAGTGAATACGCTACACCAAGCGAACAAGCTACGCCAAACACTCATGGCTTCGCGGACTCCTTTATTTTGAACGCGAACAGTGTTTCTCCGGAAATCTGGATTTTCTTTGGTGGTGTCGCAAGCCAACCTACTCAATTTGATGAAAACACATTGGAATCTGCAGGCTGGAAACAGGTGGTGAATGAGTCAGAAGTTGCTGATCAGCATGAAGCTTCTTCACATTAATCCCGGACTCTCGAAAAACAAAATGCTGACTAATAATAAGAGATTTACTATGCGATTCATGACTCTATTGATGTCGTTAATGGCGGTGCTATCGACACCCAATGCATTGGCAAAAGAATACACAGTCGACAGCGACAAGTTGACGATAGGTATTACCCTACAGCCTTACTATAGCTACGTAAAAGCTGTGGTAGGTGACAAAGTGAACATCCTTCCTTTGGTTGATGCTGGCTTTAACCCACATAACTACTTACCACAACCGAATGACTTGAAGCGATTGAGCCAGATGGACGCAATCGTCGTAAACGGTATTGGCCACGATGACTTCGCACTAAAAGTCATTTCAGCTGCGCAACGTGATGATTTAATGGTCATCGAAGCGAACAAAGAAGTACCTCTACTTCCTGCATTAGGCCAGTCTGTTGGCCAAGGCGCGGTGAACCCACATACGTTTGTTGGACTTTCTACAACAATCCAAAAGGTGTACACCATCGCGAGTGAAGTTTCTAAACTCGATCCAGACAATGCAGCTTTTTATCGTAAGAATGCACGTAAGTACGCCAAGCAATTTCGCTTTATGAAGCGTGATGCGATGTTGTCATTAGGTGAACTCGATACATCAGGTATGAAAGTGGCGACCACGCACAATGCTTATGGTTATATCCTTCAAGAGTTTGGTGTGGATGTCGCGGCGGTGATTGAGCCTGCACACGGTGTTGAACCAAGTGCGAGCCAACTGCAAGATACGATCGAGAAAATCCGCGCATCGGGCATTGATGTCCTGTTTTACGAACTGAACATGCCTAATCGATTTGTGGATACGATTGAAGCCGAAACGGGTGTGCAGCTTTACCGTTTTTCTCACATGACGCACGGTGAGTATCAAGACAATAAGGTGGAAGTCGAAATGAAGAAGAACCTAGAAACGTTAATCGAAGCCATGAAATTTGCTGCGGCTAACCAGGCTAAAAGCGGGAAGGCGTAATGCAAGGTCCATCGATTTCAATCAACCAACTCGGTCTTCAATACGACAACAACGTGATTCTTGATGATATCACACTAGATCTTAAAGCGGGTGAGTGCCATGTGATCATGGGGCCAAACGGCGGAGGCAAAACCTCTTTGCTTCGTTCAGTTCTTGGTTTGACGCCTTTCTCTGGTCAAATCAATATTCATTGGCCAGAAAAGCCAAGCATTGGTTACGTTCCTCAAAAAGCGACCTTCGAATCGAGCTTACCTCTGACGGTAATGGATTTCGTCCTGCTTAACCAAACTCGAATTCCGCTATTTTGGCGTCGTAAGTCCAAGCAATTGGATCTTGCATTAGCACAACTCGATCGTGTTGGTATGGCGACTCGTAGCGACCGCCGTATGGGGCAGCTATCGGGTGGTGAGCAGCAACGCGTGTTGTTTGCTCAAGCGTTGTTGGATAACCCAAGTTTATTAGTGTTGGATGAACCTACGACTGGCATGGATGAGCAGGGCGTTCGTTATTTAGAATCGCTAGTTCGTGAATGCGTTAATGAAGGGCGTACCATTCTTGCTGTTCACCATGATGTAACCGCAGTACGTCGTCTTGAAGCGAATGTACATGTTGTGAATCGATTCTTGGTGGATAGTGGTCCACATGAACAAGTACTACACCCTACTAAAATCGAGAGTCTGTTTCAGCACTATAGCAGTGGATCTGCCATCACCAAATCGAAGGAGGTTGCGTAATGGAGTGGTTACGACAACTTGCCATTAGTGGCGTTGAAGCGGGTTGGTTATCAGACAGCTTCATGTATGCGTTTATGGTGAATGCACTGGTTGCTGCGTTGTTATTGGGCCCGTTATTAGGTGGCCTTGGTACTTTGGTCATTGCAAAGCGTCTGGCATTCTTTTCTGAAGCGGTAGGTCACGCCGCATTAACCGGTATTGCCATTGGTGTTTTACTTGGTGAGCCACCAGAAAATCCAATTATTGGTCTGTTTAGTTTCTGTATGATCTTTGCTTTGCTTCTTCATTTTGTAAGAAACAGAACCAATGTGCCATACGATACTTTAGTCGGCGTTTTCCTTGCGCTCGCTTTAGCGGTCGGCGCGGCATTGTTGATGTACGTGGCACGTAAGATCAACATTCACATGCTTGAGAATGTGCTGTTTGGTTCGATTCTGACGGTAACAGATCAAGACTTAGCGATTCTTGCAGGCAGCTGCGCGCTCATCATTTTGCTCTTGATACCGACGTTCAACCGTATTCTTCTCACTTGTATTAGCCCGGATATTGCCAAGGTGCGTGGCTATAACACCAGCTTCTATGACTACCTGTTTGTGATGATGATTACTTTGGTGACGATTGCCGCGGTGAAGATCGTGGGTGCCGTTTTGGTTGGCGCGTTATTACTGATTCCGGGTGCGACGGCACGATTGTTGACTAAACGCATGGGGAGCTTTGTTTTGCTTTCTGCGTTGCTGGCAACCATCGCGTGTTTAGTCGGAACGGTATTACCGATGGAACTTAAACTGCCAGTGCCGTCAGGCGCTTCAATCATCATCGTTTCTGCAACGTTTTTCCTAGCAGCAACGCTATACCGAATTATAAGAAAGGCTTAACCATGACTCCTTTAATGAATCGTATTTCAAGCTCAGTAAAAACAGCGGCTCAAGTGGGTGTACTTGGTAGTGTGTTAATGGCTGGATCTGTGGTGTCACTGAACGCTAACGCAGAGGATATCCTAACCAGTACACCTGTGACTTATGCTTTGGCGACAGAGCTAACCAAAGGCACCGACATTACGACCGAATACCTACCACCAAAACGCTACGGTATTGATCGCTTACCTAACTGGTTTGGCACTAAGGGTGAAAGCAAGGTGCTTAAGTCAGGAGAGAAGGCGACCGTTGCGTTAACGCTGTCATCTATTTGGCAAGCGGATCCTACATTTGTATACGCAAGGCAAGGCAACATCCGCTTGGTTGAGGTGGATGCCGCTCAAGCGATTACTCCACGAGCACAAGGTGTCGCTGCGTTGACGTTATCGAGTGGTGATGTGTCTAAGTATGCTTGGTTAAATCCAACCAATCTAACGCGAATGGCCGCTATCGTGGCTGACGACTTTAAGTTATTGTGGCCAGCGCAAGCAGAGACGATTGATCGTAATTTGCAGCGTGTGATGCTTGATGTTCGTGAACTGATTAACAAGCAACAAGCGGTATTATTGGATAACGATGTAGATTCAGTATTGTTGCTTTCAGAAAGCTTGGAAGATTTTGCTTCTGGCAGCCAACTGTTTGTTGAAGAACGTATGTTCAAAGCTGAACTGGAATGGACAGAGCAAGATAAAGCGAAGCTCAAAGCGATGTTTTCAGAAGACGATGCGCTATGGTTAGTGACAGCGAAAAAGCCGACGACTTTGATTAAGTCATTGGTGCCTAATGAGCGAATTCTTGTTGTTGACTCGGTAGACCGCTGGGGAAGAGCAGGGATTAATGCAAAAGCGCCGTTCGCACGCTGGGAAGTTAAACCATTCAAAGGTTAATTGAATCGCTAAGTCGCTAGGTTAATACGGTAGGATCAAAAAAGCAGCCTAAATAGAGGCTGCTTTTTTTGTTCTTGTCTACAGGCTCTGATCTGAGCGCTGAGCAAGAGTATCTCGTGAGTCAAAAGCTTACTCTGCAGCTTTTGTCTCTTCAGTTTCGATACCAGCTTCTACAGATCCTTCTGCTTGTTCTAGAGCGGCTTTCGCTTGCTCTTCAGCTTCCATTTTTGCGCGATCAGCTTTAGAAATATAGCGAGGCTTGTTGCTACCATGCAGTTTAGAATTCGCCTGTTTCTGTCTTTTCTTTAGAATTTGATTGATTTTTTTCTTACGGTTCATTGCTGCATAGCCTTGTATTTAGTTTATGCGGTGGAGGATAATCATTTTAGATCTAGAACTCAACCTGTACGGTCTCTCATTAGGTAATTAATCATGTTCCAACATAACAACATTCTACAAGGCGAGCTCGCAACGGAGTACAAAACCGTTATTGCGATGGTACACATCTACTGCAAAGATCACCACGGTGCGGTTCGTCAGAATAACGCGTTATGTGAAGAGTGTGAGCAACTGTTGCGTTATGCAGAGACACGACTTGATAGATGCCCTTATGGCGAAGCAAAGCCGACCTGTAATAAGTGTCCGATTCATTGTTATAAGCCTGACCCTAAAGAGCAGATGCGTTTAGTGATGCGCTATGCAGGGCCAAGAATGCTACTTAAGCATCCGATTTTAGCAATACGACATTTGATTCATGAGAAACGTAAAGTGCCAGAGAAGCCACTGCCGAATGTGTCTAATCGCCATATCCGAATGAACAAGAAGTAACTGGTGCTTTAAATTGGTCGCAGAAGAAACGAAAAAGGTCTGATTGCTCAGACCTTTTGTGTTTCTGCTAACTGCCTTATCAGAAGGCAGTCTTGTAGAAAGAATACTTTATGTATAAAGCTACACCGCTTGAGGCTCTTCGTAGGTAACCGTCAGGTTATTGATCCAGCGTCGGCTCAAATAACGGTGCGAGCATATTGCCAGTTTCACCACTTCTTCAACCAACATCAGGCCATAGATGTATTTGAAATCCCATCCAGCGACAAACGCGCCGTAAACACACACTGGAATGCCCACCATCCACATCGCGATGAAATCCATTCGCAAGCAAAAAGCGTTATCACCACCAGCACGAATAATACCGTTAATGATCACCATGTTGAGCATACGAATCACCACTGCAAAACACATGATCATCATTGCTGGCGAAGCAAGCGGGTACAATGCATCTGTAGAAAGGTTTAACCATGATAGTACATACTCTTTACCCATAAACAGTAGCAAGCCAACGACAGCGCCAAAGCCAACGACGGCTTTAATGAATGTTAGACCCATGCTCATAGCATCATCAAATTCATCACGGCCCAGCGAATGGCCAAGCAATACTGAACACGCTACGGAGATACCAAAGAAGATCGAGTAACACAGCGATTCGAACGGCGCGAGCATCGAGAACACCGCAAGTTCAGTCGTGCCCATGTGACCAAAGATCATTTGATATGCCATTGTGCCCATTGCCCACAACACGGCATTCATCGTTAGCGGCAACGCAATACGACGGTAAGAAAGCCACAGTGATGGACGGTGTGGTGAGCTTGGGGTGGTTAGCAGCCAGTGTTTACGAACACGCATGTAGCTATACATTAAGCCCACTTGAATCAATCGCGCTAAGGTTGTCGCCAATGCCGCACCCGCAACGCCCATTGCTGGAATGCCGAAAGCCCCTTTAATTAGAATAAAGTTAAGTGCAATGTTGAGTGCAATGGTAACACCACCTAGCAATAGTGGAGTTACGGTGTCACCTGATGAGCGCATACTTGCTTCTACCACTACAACAATGTGAGTTAGAAGTAGAACAGGGAACCCATACCATAGGTATGTCGCTCCGAGCTCAATCACGGTTTGATCGCTAGTTTGCAACATCATTAAAAACTGAGAACCAAGAGTGATGATTGCTGTAACAGGCAGCAGAACTTTTAAACCAAACACCATCGCGATGGATGATACTGTTCGTGCGCTTTTTCGGTCATTCTTTCCCCAGTATTGAGCGACTAATGTACCGTTTGCTGAGGCCAACCCTGCCATAATCATAATCGCAACGAAGTGCCATTTTGATGCAATTCCCACAGCGGCTGCTGCTTCCATACCAAAATCACTGACCATCAAGACGTCAGCAAGGGCAAGAATAGCAACCAGCGCACTTTGCAAAGCAACAGGCAAACCAAGTTTAACGATACGAGGTAATATGCTCTCTGGCTTGTTATTCATAGATGAGTTAGGGTTGATGTTAGTTGTCATAAGTTCTCCGATTTATGGCAGAACTATAGTGATTTGAGTGAAGTAACAACATGTTTAAAAAACAACAAAACCTGTGCGAATCCGTCATTGATGACATGGAGCCTAAATCAAAGTGGCAAGATGATGTTTTTCTCGCGGAACATTGCAAAGAACGTTTTTTGACCGTTGAAGATATCCCAGAGATGAAAAGCTTTGGTGTCTATATGGGCGGTATGGCAAAACTATACGATGGTTATTGGGTTGAGCGAGAATCCGTTAATGTTCATACGTTGATTTTCACTATGGAAGGTGGCGGCATTCTAACAACCACGACATCAGTACAAGCGATTACACCGTATACGCTGGTGGTTCTTCCTGCCGGAACCCCATTTCGTTTTGAACTCGATCCGCAATATAACTATTGGAAAATGGCGTGGATGTTGACCCCCGATACTAAGCAGTGGCAGCACATAGCAAGTTTAGGTCAGGGGATTGTGCCTTTTGGAGAGTGTGAGCAGGTTTGGTCACTAATGAACTTGGTTTACTTTGAGATAGGGGGCCGAGCCAGTTACCGGAAGTTACTCTTGAGTGAAATAGTCCGAACGTTGACGGGTTTTGAACCCAAATCAACAAGCACCACCGCTCGTGTTCAAGCACTCTATAATGAGATTGAAAGTAGTCTGCATCAACCATGGACAGTAGCTGGTATGGCTCAAAGGGTGTTTATCAGCGAAGAGCAGCTTAATCGAGTTACCAAAACGCTCTTCGACCTATCCCCACGCAGCAAGTTGATTCAACTAAGAATGGATAAAGCGACCAGCTTGTTAAAATACCAAGATTGGTCGGTATCGATGATTGCCAACCGTTTGGGTTACAAAGATCCTTATAACTTCTCACATCGCTTTAAAAAGCATTTTGGTTTATCTCCAAGCCAATACCGTAAAAGCCATCGACTTACCGGGTAGTGCTGGTTGTCCACTAAAAATTCGTTTCTTAGAACAATTCCACAAGATCAATTTTGCAGTAAATGTACGGTATTAAGTGATCTATCAATTTAGTATTTTTGTACCATTCGATAATATTGGAAATATCTTAAAAGACGACTGCTTATGAAGCGTGAGGAATCCATACCAAAAATAGCGAATCACGTAGACGATTTTAAACTTCCGTCTAAGTGGGTTCTAAATAAAAAAGAGTTTCAATCTGATACGAGGATCGTCCGAAAGCAGGAGTGTGGCTCGATAATAGGGACGCTTTCAGAGCCTCATCGTAAGGTTCTTTTTTACTTGTATCAAAATAAAGGACATGTGATCAGTAAGCGAGTTTTGAAGCGTGTAGGTTGGGCGGGTAAAGCCGTGACATCAGCTTCAGTATTGGTTGCTATCTACGAGATAAGAAGGATCTTAGACTGTCGTTGTATAAAAACGGTTTCCAACGAAGGTTATGTACTGGAGGATTAATTACCCTTTATTGATATCCTGTTCATATATTAATAATAAAAATTTAATCTCTTTACCGTATACGCTGCTTTCATTATCTTCGATTTTAAACGTCCACTTATAAGCGACGTTATACAAAAATGACTGAATTTAACTTTGTTGCTGGCTATATCGTAAAGGAATTGTATAAAAATGGACGCCTATCCTGTAATAGATACTCACCACTCTGAACACAACGTAATACTTGAACTCAACGGAAAAATAGTTGAACTCGACACCAAACTTATTCGCAATGTTGAAAACGGCTATGTTCTGGCTACCATGCCTTTAGCGTATCGTAAGATCATTCTGTTTATGAATCGACATCGAGGGAAGTTGTTCAGTGTCGGGCAATTGAAGAAGATTGGCTGGGAGAATGGGTCAGTCACTAACTCGTCAGTGATTGTTGCGATATCTGAGATCAGATCACTATTCGGGGATGGCCTAATCATTACCATTACTGGTGAAGGCTACATATTTCAGCCTTAACCTGAAGAACACCTCTATTTCTAGTATTGATGCTTTTTGTCGACTTTTGCTCAGAAGTCATCAAACAAAAAGAGCTCTTCGTTAGACGGAAAGTCATAACTAAGAGCTCTAGAGGCAACTATCCTACCTGAGGAGGATAGTTGCCATTCGAACTTACTCGCCTGTAATCTGTAGAGGAGAGCGTTTTAAGCTAGCAATCAACATGTAGATCGTTGTAGCGAGTAGAGACGCGAACAGGTAAGTGAATAATCCCGCTTGTGAATCCATAAAGCTATCTGCAACCAATGGGCCAGCGACAGAACCGATGCTGTAACACAACAACATAACCTGAGTTACTGACACTAGATAGCTCGGGTCTAAGTTACGACAACCCAAGTTAATCGCTATTGGGTAAAGTGCGAATGTTGCCATGCCCAGTACGAATAGGCTCATGCCTAGTACGTAGAAATCGTGGTTAATCGTTAGTACACCAATGCTTGCAACCCCTAGTAGGCAGAACAGAGCCATTAATAACACTTGTCCTATGTGGTGAGATAACCATGTCACCATCGGCTGAACAGCCATACCACCCATAATCACCAACGCCATCAAACCGCCAATATCTTGGTGTGCGATGTTGCGTTGAGCAAGCTCAACAGGCATCAGCCCGTAAATAGATCCAAGTGTTAATCCAGATACAATACAGCCAATCAAAGCGCTGTGGCTCAGTTTGCTGATTTGCTTTAATGATAAAGACTGCGCATCGTGAATTTGTGGTGCTGTCGCTTGTCCGTACATCAACACAATGATTGCACCAAACAACAAGGTGAACATTGCAATGAAAGGTACGCCACCTGTAATACCAAGGTAACCGATGCCGAGTTGGCCAACGGCAGAGCCGCCGTATAGCGAACACATGTAAACGCCTAAGCGTTTCGCGCGCTGAGATTCGTCACCGCTCATTAACCAAGACTCTACAATCACGAAGATACCTGCAACCGCTACACCAGCGACAAAGCGGGCTAATAACCATACCGCTTGATGTGGGATGAGTGGTAACACAAGGATCGTTGCGATAAAAATAGCCAGAGCGATAACAAACGCATCTCTGTGACCAACACGTGCAATCGCACGTTCAATCAATAACGTACCGGCTAAAAGCCCTGCATAGAATGCACTCGCCAACCAACTCGATAGATTTTTGTCTAAGCCATACTCAGACAACATTAATGGTAATGAACTCATTAAATAGCCTGAAGCGATCGCGTAAAAAGACAATGCAATAACCGGAACAGTTATGCGAGTTGTTGGTTGGATGTTGTCCAATGCAGGAGCCTCTAAATAGTGAAAGAAACGATGAATTTTCCGCGACTATGGGGGAGAAACTGAATTGGGTAAAACGAATAAAAATAGTCGTTAAGATAAAAGAAATTTATTGAGATCTTGAGCTAAAATACCATAGCGGAATTTACGATTTGGCGAGATTTTATGCGGTCAAAAAGCCACTAGGATTATGTTCATTATGGTTTTGTAAGCGATACAATCATCCGCGTAGGTCATCCGTGATGGTTGTTGATCATCACGATAATTCAAGCGAAAAAAGTTAAGCTCATTGGTGCTTCATGAACATACGTAACGTCATAGAGTAGGCCAGAGAGGAATGGTGTTGTGTTCAACTTGATGATTACAAATACCCGCGTAAAATGTTCATTCGTATGGTGTTATCAATCACGGCAATAGCGTAAACGAGAGTTATACCCAATGGAGATAGGCAAATGGATAGTTATGATTTTATTGTTGTTGGCGGGGGCTCGGCAGGATGTGTAATGGCTGCAAGGCTGTCTGAAGATCCCAATGTCACGGTTTGCCTATTGGAAGCAGGTGGTAAAGACACAAGCCCATTAATCCATACACCCGTAGGTATAGCCGCGATGATGCCAACTAAGCTAAACAACTGGGCCTTTGAGACCGTTGAACAGCCGGGTTTGAATGGTCGTAAAGGTTATCAACCAAGAGGTAAGACACTTGGTGGGTCTAGCTCTATCAATGCGATGATGTACGCACGTGGACACCGTTCCGACTACGATACATGGGAAAGCTTGGGTAATGCAGGTTGGAACTATGATTCGTGTTTGCCTTACTTTAAGAAAGCGGAAAATAACGAAGTCCACCAAGATGAGTTTCACGGCCAAGGTGGTCCTCTGAACGTGGCTAACCTTCGATCGCCAAGTCCGATGTTGGAACGTTACTTAACGGCGTGTGAGTCGATAGGGGTTCCCCGTAATGAAGACATCAACGGTGCTGCTCAGTTTGGGGCGATGCCGACGCAGGTAACCCAGTTGAATGGCGAACGGTGCAGTGCTGCCAAGGCTTACTTAACGCCAAACCTTTCGAGACCAAATCTTACGGTCGTGACCAAAGCAACCACACATAAAGTTTTGTTCGAAGGTAAGAAAGCGGTCGGAGTCGAATATGGCTTTAACGGACAGCGTTATCAGATCCAATGCAACAAAGAAGTGATTCTATCCGCTGGCGCGTTTGGTTCTCCTCAACTGCTGTTATTGTCGGGTATCGGCGCGAAAGCTGAACTAGAGATGCATGGCATCGAACCGGTTCAAAAGCTACCAGGCGTCGGCAAGAACCTTCAAGACCATATCGACTTAGTACATTCGTACAAATGCAGCGAAAAGCGTGAAACCTTCGGTATCTCGTTGCAAATGGCCTCTGAAATGACCAAAGCTTTGCCGTTATGGCACAAAGAACGCCGCGGTAAGATGAGCAGCAATTTTGCAGAAGGGATAGGCTTTCTCAGTTCCGATGATCATATCGTCGTGCCGGATTTAGAGTTTGTATTTGTCGTTGCAGTAGTCGATGACCATGCGAGAAAAATTCATACCAGTCATGGCTTTACCTCTCATGTCACCTTGCTGAGGCCAAAAAGCCATGGCAGCGTAACGCTCAATAGTAATGATCCTTATGATCCGCCTAAGATCGATCCTGCGTTTTTCAGTCATCCTGAAGATATGGAGATAATGATTAAGGGCTGGAAGAAGCAGTATCAAATGTTAGAGAGTTCGGCGTTTGACGACATCCGTGGTGATGCTTTCTATCCGGTAGATGCCTGTGATGATAAAGCGATTGAGCAAGATATTCGCAACCGTGCAGACACTCAGTATCACCCGGTCGGGACCTGTAAAATGGGCCCTAACAGTGATTCATTAGCCGTGGTGGATAACGATCTTAAAGTCTATGGGTTGAATAACTTGAGAGTCATTGATGCTTCTGTGATGCCGACACTGATTGGGGCAAACACCAACGCGCCAACCATTATGATTGCTGAAAAAGTCGCAGATCAAATCAAAGAGGAATACGGGTTTGGTAAGCAAGCATCTAGTATTCAAGCGAAAGGCGAAGCTGTGGTTTAATTCAAGAAGTTAAATGATAACCATAAATAAAACAGTAGGTTAGATAGTCTTGATTTGATAAGACTCTCTAACCTATTTTTGTGTGCTTACTTAGAATAAAGCACAAGTTAATTCAATCGCTTAACCAATAGCTTAAACAATGGTGTTATTTAGTTAGAGCTTGATTAAGCCACTGATCAAATTGACCTTTTGGTAATGCACCGTTAATCGTATCGACACGTTTACCATCTTTAAACACCATCACGGTTGGAATGCTTCTGATTTGGTACATCGCGGCAAGCTGTTGCTGAGCTTCAGTATCAATCTTAACGAATCGAATATCTCCTGAACGCTCTTTAGCAACGTCACTGAACACTGGCGCAAAGCCAACACATGGGTTGCACCATGTTGCCCAGAAATCGACAACCACTGGCTGTGAACTATTCAAAATAGATTGGAAATTAAGTGACGTTCCCTCGATAGGAGCGCCATCGAGCAATGCTGTTTTGCATTTACCGCAGGTTGGGCTTTCTGAAATTCTTTCTGAAGGAACTCGGTTTACGCCATTACAAGAAGGGCAACGTGTGTTGAATGTAGACATAACTTTCTCTTTTTATTGTAACTCCGTGTCTAACGCGATTTACGAATCACGCACGGAGCGCTTATACTGTTTAAAACTAGAATACGATACTTAAATAAAAACAAACAATAAATAGGTAAATGATGACAAAATTTTACGCCGAAATTACTGGCTGGGGAAAGTGTCTGCCACCAGCCGTGTTGTCCAATGATGATCTAAGCACTTTCATTGATACGTCTGACGAGTGGATTCGAACTCGAACTGGTATCGAAAACCGTCGTATCAGTCATGTAAATACCTCTGAGTTAGCGACTGTTGCTGCTCAACACGCCATGGCGTGTGCTGGTCTTACTGCCGAAGATATCGACCTCGTGATCATAGCGACGTGCAGCCCAGACTCCCTTATTCCAAATACTGCGTCTAAAGTTCAACAGAACCTAGGCATCAAGAGCGCAGCGGCTTTCGACCTTAACGCAGCGTGTACTGGGTTCATCTACGGCGTTGAAACGGCGACTCGACTGATTCAAGCGGGTAACTACCGCAACGCTATCGTTGTGGGCGCAGAACGCTTGTCATTCTTCATTGATTGGACCAAGCGTGATACCGCGGTTCTTTTCGGTGATGGCGCTGGCGCTGTGGTTCTATCTCGCACCGAGGAACAAGTTGGCTTACAAGAAGCTCAGATCGGTTGTGACGCCGAAGGCCGCGATATTCTAGCGGTGCCAAAATTCGGTACATCTATGGATCGCTTTGCTGCTGACAACGGTTATTGGGACTTTGACTTCGTTGGTAAAGAGATCTTCAAACGTGCAGTGAAAGGCATGGGTGCAGCGGCACACACAGTATTGAGCCGCACTGGTATCTCAACCGACAACATTGACGTTGTGATTCCGCACCAAGCGAACATCCGAATCATTCAAACTCTGTGTGATATGGCGGGTATTGAGCGCGAGAAAGCGTTTGTTAACATCCAAAATTACGGCAACACATCCGCTGCGACTGTACCAATCGCATTGTGTGAATCGCTAGAGCAAGGTTTCGTTAAGCCTAACGACAATATTCTTGTTGCAGCGTTTGGTGCGGGTTTAACGTGGGGTGCTGGCCATATTAAATGGGGTAGCCGTGTTAAGCCGCTAGGTCAATCGGATGCTAAGCTTCCAGAAGCCGACAAATCTGCTTTAGAGCTTCTAGAAAGAGCCATTTTACACTGTAAAACGCGTCCTAATTCTGAAAACGAGTAGCAGCATTGTGCAAGTTCGTTTAATGACAGAAGCCGACCTCGATGGGGCGGCTTTAGTTCACCAAGCTACTTTTGTTCGACAGCAAAACTCAAAAAATTGGTTACAATGTAACTTAAATGCAGCACCACGCTTTCTTAACTTCGTTGCAGAGAACGAAGGTGAGATCGTGGGTTACATCATCTGGGTTCAGAAAAGCGGGTTTAGACCTGAAGCTGTTTTAGAACTAGAGCAACTTGCCGTGTTACCAAGCGCGCAGGGGCAAGGATTGGGTAAAACGCTGATTCTAGATTCCCTGCCGCAGGTAAAACAGCATTTGGCGGATCAAGGCTCGATGCTCAAACACGTGCTAGTGACCACCAGAGCAGACAACTTTGCACAAAAGCTTTATCAATCGACTTTGGGTGCAGAAGTCGAAACCACGATTTCAAACCTGTACTCTGCGGATGAAGTGCTTATGATAGCTCGCAATGTGGGTGAACGAATCTGATCGCTGAGTTCTTAGAACCAATTATAATCAGCGGTATAAATCGATTTACGTTTAATTAGGGACTTCTACAGTCCCTTTTGTTATTTCTTAGGAAGTGTTTTGAAGAAAGTTTTAGCAATTGGCTACGTTTGGCCAGAACCGAATTCATCGGCGGCTGGCAGCCATATGATGTCTCTTTTACGCCTGTTCAAGAGACAAGGTTGGTCCGTTGAATTTGCAACGCCAGCTCAAGAAACCGAGCACATGATCGATCTCTCTGAAGAGGGCATCACGAGCCAATCTATACAGTTAAATTGCGATAGCTTTGACCAGTACATTGAAGAGCTGCAACCCGATGTCGTGATGTTTGACCGTTTCATGATGGAAGAGCAGTTTGGTTGGCGCGTGGAAAAAGTATGTCCGAATGCCTTTAAGTTACTGGATACGGAAGACTTACAGTTCCTACGTAACGCGCGCCATGAAGCAGTTAAGAAAGAGACTGAACTGACCAAAGCGCATTTGTACAGTGACTTGGCTAAACGTGAAATTGCCGCAATCTTACGCTGTGATCTTTCGTTGATCATTTCAAGTTACGAGATGGATCTGCTTAAATCTGAGTTCAATATCGATCCAAAACTGCTTCATCACTTGCCGTTCATGGTTGATCTTAATACACTTCCTGAAAGCACGAAAAGCTTTGAAGAACGTAAGCATTTCATGACGATAGGTAACTTTAGACACGCACCGAACTGGGATGCTGTGCTTCAGTTACAGAAGATTTGGCCGAAAATTCGTAAACAGTTACCTGAAACTGAACTTCATATTTACGGATCTTACCCGCCGCCGAAAGCAACGGCTTTGCACAACCCTAAAACCGGTTTCCATATCAAAGGTTGGGCGAAAGACGCTCAAGAAGTGATGGAGCAAGCTCGTGTGTGTGTTGCACCACTCCGATTTGGCGCGGGCATTAAAGGCAAGTTGCTTGATGCGATGAAGTTACAAACTCCGAACGTGACGAGTGAAATCGGCAGCGAAGGCATGTTACCACAAGGAGAATTGCAATGGCCGGGCGCAGTGGCTGATGACATCGACGAGTTTGTTGAACAAGCTGTCGGTTTATACAAAGATGAAGAGAAGTGGCTTAAAGCACAAAGCCAATGTCATTCAATCCTTGAAGCGCACTACGAGCAGAATCAACTCGGCGACACATTGATTGAGCGATTAACGGCGTTAGAGTCCGATCTTGAATCTCATCGACTGGATAACTTCTTTGGTTCGATGCTTAAGCACCACAGCATGGCGAGCACCAAGTATATGTCGCAGTGGATAGCTGAAAAGAACAAGACTAAGTAACTGACACAATAAACCGAATCAAATAATAAGCCCTTAGGTTAACACCTAGGGGCTTTTTTCATGCAGGGCGCTTGTTAATTTCAGACTTATAAACCGAACATACTCGCAATACATTAGCATTGACTAATTTATATTTATTAGTAAACTCTAATTTAAATTGAGGATGATGAGTTAATCGACGTTATGAGAGAGGTCAGTGATGAGTTTAATACCTTGGGATGCATTGTTCGGTGGCATGTTGTTAGGCGCGTCGGCAATTATTCTTATGTTAGGAATAGGGCGAGTAGCAGGTATTAGTGGCATTGTTGGCCACTTGTTACCGTCGAGAAAGAACAAAAGATTAGAATCAGGATCCGAATCGAACTCGGACTCCAGCATTGAGAAAACCGAAAAACATTGGCGACTTGCTTTTGTTGTCGGAATGGTCGTGAGCGGCTGGTTATTGATTCCAACAGGCTACCAACTTCCGCAATTAGAAGAGATCAACTTCGCAGTGGTTATCATAGCCGGATTATTGGTGGGCTTCGGTACCAAGATGGCGAATGGCTGTACTAGCGGCCATGGCATTGTGGGGATGGCTCGTTTGTCCAAGCGCTCAATTATCGCTACTTGTGTATTCATGGGTGTCGCGATGGCAACAGTGCTGGTTAAAAACCTGATTGGCTTGGGGGCATAATGAAAAACTCTTCACTTACTATCGTTATCGGTTTGGTCGCAGGTATTCTTTTTGGCTCAGGTATGATCATTTCAGGCATGGTTGACCCGAACAAAGTACTTGGGTTCTTAGACATTACCGGTAACTGGGACATTAGTTTGGCATTTGTTATGGGTGGCGCGCTATTGGTCTTCGCTCCGTTTTATCATCTGGTCATTAAAAAGCGCGCTCAAGCCGTCAATGGCGAACCGTTAGATAGCCGTAGCAATCCGTTGATAGACAGAAAGCTGATTCTAGGTTCTACAGCGTTTGGCTTAGGCTGGGGGATTGCAGGCTTTTGCCCGGGCCCTGCAGTAACCAGCCTTAGTGGGGGTAACCCAACGGTATGGTTGTTCGTCTTAAGCATGCTGGTGGGAACGTGGTTGGCGGGTCGTACGAACAAAACCTGTTAGTAGCAAGCCTATCGCTGATTTCATTGGCTTTGACGTTATTTGTTCTGAACTGACCAAGCATAGAGGTTGACTCGCTTTTAGCAAAAAAGCCAGTTAGCCTCTTTCTATATCTACCGTTAGCTATGATCTGCCGTTATCTAAAATCTACTATTTAATAGTCGTTGAAACTGGGCAATGGTCGCTAAGTTTGTAATCAAGCACATCTTGCGTTTCAAAGACCTTCTGTTTAGCAGGAGAGGCATCTAAGGATTTGCTCACTACAATATGATCAATCACAGAACGGAACTGGTGTGTGCGATGGTTATTGCGGTTAGAGCGTACCTTACAATCTGCTCGAGTTTTTCTTGTCGCCAACTGAGCATCGGCATTTTGAGTTAAGTCTTTCCACATCCAATCTCTTGAGTAAGAAAGGTTATGGTTGAAATCGCCTAATATTGCGTAATCCTGACCTTGGCGTTCTCTTTGCTGTATCCACTTATTCAGTTGCTTAGCTTGGTCTTTAAGTCTTGAACAGTCACGGTTAGATTTATACGCGCCGCTGCAACCCGCCTTTAAATGCACAGACAACATGTGAATTGGATTTGAATCCGTTTCCACAACCATATAACTGGCAAATCTGAGCTTGCTGTTAGCACTCGTTTCCAGAGGAAAGTCAGCGTAGTCAGTGAGAGTAATCCCTTTACGCACCGCGAAGCCCGTATATTGATTCACTTCTTTGAATTGTCGGTTACTGTTTTCTGGTAATGCCCGGTCAGACATCAATATCTTGTATTGATCGCCAGCGATGCGCTGAATGGCATTGACGTCGTCGACTTCTTGAAAGGCGACCACATCCGCATCTAAGGATTGAAAGTATTCTTCAAGTTTGTCGAAATCAGCTTGATCACGTTGGGCAGAAAACTTATTCACAGCCTCGTTGGTTGATAACCATTCGATATTCCAACTGGATATGGTTAAAGGTTCAGCAAAAGTCTGGCTACTGAGTAAGCAACCTAACATTATCCAGTTTTGAAGTCGTTTCATCCCAAATATCCCTAATTTTGGTGTGCAATATAGTTGAGCCGTTATCCTACAACACTTACCGAAAATTCAACTCTTTTTAGCAGTTTTTTTATTGTTACATTGTTTCTTTTCGACTTGAGATCTCACGTAATAATATTGGATTTATCTTGTTCGGCGTGCCTATTTTATTGATCCAAATCAATACTCAATGTTGGTGGTTCTCGTTAAATACGCCACAATATCTAGTGTTAGTTAAACGATAAATCGCTCTATAGTGTGTTTGTGGATAAGTCTGTGAATACCTCAAGAGTAAGGAGAAGTGGTGAAATCAATCGTAATCAAGCGTGATGGCTCAAGAGCTCCATTCAGTAGAGATCGCATCCAAGCTGCAGTGGAAGCAGCATCAGACAAAACCGATAAGGAAATTGCTATTTATGCTCTGAATGTGGCATTAGCAGTTGAGTTGAAGCTCGAAGACTACGATGAAGTTCATATCTCTGAAATTCAAACCATGGTCGAGAACGAGCTAATGCAGGGACCATACAAGTCTCTTGCTCGTGCCTACATTGAATATCGTCATGACCGTGACATCGCACGTGAAAAGCAAAGCGCTTTAACTCGCGAGATCGAAGGTCTGATCGAAGAAAGCAATGTTGATCTGATCAATGAGAATGCCAACAAAGATGGCAAAGTTATCCCAACTCAGCGTGATTTGCTGGCGGGTATCGTGGCTAAGCATTATGCAAAAACTCACATTTTGCCGCGTGATATCGTACAAGCTCACGAGTGTGGTGACATTCACTATCACGATTTAGACTACGCACCGTTCTTCCCAATGTTTAACTGTATGCTTATCGATCTTAAAGGCATGTTAACGCATGGCTTTAAGATGGGTAACGCGGAAATCGACACACCTAAATCGATCTCTACGGCGACAGCGGTAACCGCACAGATCATCGCGCAAGTGGCAAGCCACATATACGGCGGTACAACGATTAACCGTATCGACGAGGTTCTAGAACCTTACGTAATGACGAGTTACGAGAAACACCTATCACTAGCGAAAGAGTGGGACATTCACAGCCCAGAAGCTTTTGCTATCTCTCGTACAGAGAAAGAGTGTTACGACGCATTCCAGTCTTTGGAGTACGAAGTAAACACGCTACATACAGCTAACGGTCAAACACCATTCGTTACGTTTGGTTTTGGTCTAGGCGAAAGCTGGGGTTCAAAACTTATCCAGCAATCTATCTTGAAGAACCGCATTGCCGGTTTGGGTAAGAACCGCAAAACAGCGGTATTCCCTAAACTGGTATTTGCAATCAAAGATGGCTTGAACCACCAGAAGCAAGATCCAAACTACGACATCAAGCAATTAGCGCTTGAGTGTGCATCTAAGCGTATGTACCCAGACATTCTTAACTACGACAAAGTGGTAGAAGTGACAGGGTCATTTAAAACGCCTATGGGCTGCCGTAGCTTCTTGAATACTTACGAAGAAAACGGTGAGTTGATTCATGAAGGCCGTAACAACTTAGGTGTTGTTAGCTTGAACTTGCCACGTATTGCGATTAACGCAAAACAAGATATGGTTAAGTTCTACGAACTGCTTGATGAAAAATTAAAGCTAGCTCGTCGCGCTCTAGAAACTCGTATTTCTCGTCTAGAAAACGTGAAAGCGCGTGTTGCGCCAATCCTATACATGGAAGGCGCTTGTGGCGTTCGTTTGAAAGCAGACGATTCTATTGCCGATATCTTCAAGAATGGCCGTGCATCTGTTTCTCTTGGTTACATTGGCATCCATGAAGCGATGACAGCACTTTACGGCACAGACGTTCACCTGTATGACGATGGCGAAATGCGTGCTAAAGCGCTTGAGCTGGTGGAGTACATGAAGCGTGAAGTGGAATCTTGGACAAAAGAGACAGGTTACGCGTTCAGCTTATACGGCACACCAAGTGAAAACCTATGCAGCCGTTTCTGCAGCATCGATACCAAAGAGTTTGGTGTAATTGATGGTGTAACTGACCGTGGCTACTACACAAACAGCTTCCACTTAGACGTACAGAAGAAAGTGAACCCATACGACAAGATCGATTTCGAGATGCCTTATCCAGAAATCTCTAGCGGTGGTTTCATCTGTTACGGCGAATTCCCGAACATGCAGAAGAACATCGAAGCGCTAGAAAACGTATGGGATTACAGCTACACACGTGTTCCTTACTACGGCACCAACACGCCTATTGATGAGTGTTACGAATGTGGCTACAACGGTGAGTTCGACTGTACAAGTAAGGGCTTTACGTGTCCTAAGTGTGGTAACCATGACTCAACCAAAGTGTCGGTAACGCGCCGCGTTTGTGGTTACCTTGGTAGCCCAGATGCACGACCATTTAACTTCGGTAAGCAAGAAGAAGTTAAACGCCGCGTGAAGCACCTTTAATCTAACGAAGGATCTTAATTAAGATCTGCGATCTTTAGCTAGTCAATTTGGAAGAGCTAGGTTTCAAGAAATAAGATTGGTATCGGCGTTATGTCGATACCAATTCTTTTATTTCAGCTCTTACAGCATTTCGCTTCAAACTATTGAGCAATAAAGAGTTTTCAATACTGCCTTATGAACTACCATCAATATCACCCAATCGACGTTGTAAACGGCCCAGGAACACGCTGCACTTTGTTTGTGTCGGGCTGTGTGCACCAGTGTCGCGGGTGTTATAACCAATCGACGCAAAGGTTGGACTCAGGGCACTTGTTCACTCAAGAACTGCAAGACCACATTATCGCTGATCTGAACGATCCGCGAATCAAGCGCCGTGGCTTGTCGCTTTCTGGTGGTGATCCTCTGCATCCTGCAAACGTATCTGAAGTGCTTAAGCTTGTTCAGCGTGTAAAAGCGGAGTGTGAAGGTAAAGACATCTGGGTGTGGACGGGTTACGAGCTCGACGAACTCGATGAAAAGCAGAAGCAAGTGCTTGAATACGTGGATACTTTGATTGATGGTCGTTTCGAGCAAGACAAAGCGGATCCGATGTTGGATTGGCGTGGTAGCTCAAACCAAATCATTCATCGATTTACTGACATATAACAGTTGTCGTGGCTTAGCACACTCGTAAAACGAAAAAGGGCGTCATGGTTAGCGCAATGCAACCAATCGGCCCTTGGGTGTGAGTTCTTTTCGTTTATTCGCTTAAACTACCATTCAAGCAACGACCTGATCTGGCTCTTCTATTAAGTTGTTGATCCATTTCTTAGAGTGAATCCGCTGGCTAGTTAAAGCTATTTTCGCTAACTCTTCTAGCAGCACAATCATCAAAACCCATTCTAGCGGCCAACCCAGTACCAAAGCGGTGAAATAGGCGAGGGGAATACCGATTGCCCAGTGGCCAAACAGGTCGATGAAGATGCTGTAGTTGATGTCTCCACCACTTTTCAGCACTCCGCCTATACCAACCATATTGAAGACTCTTAGTACCATACCGAGTGCCATTACTAAGGTAACGTTAACGGCCGTATCTTTGAGCGCTAAGTGAGTAAGACCGATCATGTATACGATCGCGGGTTTGGCGATAAAGCACATTAACGCCAGTAAAGCAGCAAGCCCACAACTCACTAACACATAACCCCAAGCTGTATTCTCGACACGTTGATAGTTCTTCGCACCGATCTCGTTACCTAGAATGATGGAAGCCGCAACCGCAAAACCCAAAAAAGCAGAGATCAAAATGCTTTCGACAGGCGATAGCAAGGAAATGATCGCAAGTTCTCCAACACCCATTTGGCCAACAATAACGTTGTAAATAAGAATCCCGCCCGCCCATGCAGTGTCATGCACCAACATAGGTATGGCTATCGTGAAGTACTTCTTTCTGTGCTTCGGTAATATCGTATCTCGCCAATTGCTTAGTGTTGGAAATAGGTGGGCGTAGTGTCTCTTTGCCATAGCAAGCAGGGCAACCGTTTGAAAGAACCTAGACACCGTAGTACCAATTGCCGCACCAACCACACCCAGTTCTGGAAACCCAAACAAGCCGAAGATCAATAGGGCATTGAGAATTGCATTGACGATGATTGCCCAGATACTGATTTTGGTGGGGAGCTTGGCTTCGCCCACAGAACGAAGTGCACTCTCTAGCGGCACAACTACAGCGGTACCAATAAGGCTGGCTCCTGTTATCCAAAGGTAATCCGTTGCCAAGCGGACGTAATCAGGGTCTGAGGCCACCACAGACACGACTGATTCAGGAGCCAATGTATAGATGAACACAAAGGGCATGATGGCAAAGATCGAAAGTGCCCATGATTGCGCTAGTGTACGTCGAATTCCGTTGAAATCACCGGCACCAAAATATTGCGAAGCTAGCACGCTCACGGCTCCACTAATCCCCGATACCATGATCAAGTTGAAGAAGAAGATACGGTTGCCAACACCAACCGCGGCGGTTGCAGAATCACCAAGCTGATTGACCATAAAAATATCGACCACGCCAAGCAGTGAAAACAACATGGTTTGCAACGAGACTGGTAAACCTATGTGTAATAGTTTTTGCCAAAATTCTTTGTCTAAATGACGATATGTCGAGAGCATCGCATTTCCCCGGTAGTGATTATGCGAGAAGTTTATCGGCATTTGTTTTCGCTGTATTCTTCAGACTCATCACAAACTTTTGCCAAACTATCCACTTTGATAAGTTGGCCAATTGAATGAGTTAGCAGTGATATGAGTGATAAACAAGAAAGGTATGAGATCTCTGAAAAGACGCACCAAGAGTTTGTCGATCAAAGCCATGTTTTGGCATTTGAAGAGCTCGGTATCGTTCAATGTGGGACGGCGTCGTGTCGAGACTTCTTTTCGGTGTATCGTAAGAACCAACAGAAACACATGCTGTTGTATACCGTGAGAGGAAAAGGTTGGTTAGAAAGTGGGGCGTGTCGTTACATTTTAGAACCGGGTTCGTGCATTACTGTTCCAGCAGGAATAGAGAATGGTTTTGGTATTGAAGAGGAAACATGGCAGATCGCATGGATCTTTCTCTCGCCCGACAAGCTATGGGAAAATGTCGTCAATGATGAGGTGAGTTATACGCTGTCTCCGGCGGCAGAAGTCGTCTCGTCGTGCATTCATACTCTGTTGAGAAGTATTGCCTTACCCATAGATTTAGGTGGAGCGATTGCCACTCACAGCGTTGCCCAAATAGAGTTCATGATTAATGCGCCGGTTCCGCAGCAGCAATCGCGCAATTTGATCCGCTTAAGACGCGTTTTCGATAATGTACAAAAGCAGCTCCATAAAGAATGGAACGTTCATGAACTCGCGAGCTTATTCCCGTGCTCAGAGCCACACTTCCATCGTTTGTGTCAGCGCTATTACTCGCACAGCCCTATGACTCATATCATGCGTATGAGAATGGAATACGCTGCACGGCTACTTAGATCGAGTGATTGGTCGATTCAACACATTGGTGAGATAGTCGGATATCCAAATGCCGCTAACTTTAGCACTCGGTTTAAGGCGTGGTCAGGAATGACACCAAGACAATTCAAACAAAGTGCCCAATAGCGATCTTTATAGGCGCATGCAAACATAAGACACATAGAAGCATAAGATACATAGAAATACAGCGCTTTGAATTGTGCAATTGGTTATTAGGTGTTTGAAATTTGCACTATTTATCCGTTTGAAATGACCAATCTCTGATTACTTCTAATTACTAATGGTAACTAAGCGCTTCTATTAAAAAATGTTTCTGATTTGTCTACGATAATGTTAACGTGAAACTCATACTTGAATTTCAAAGGGTTGTGACTTTCATGTTTTCACATCTACCAAAACCAACTTTAGATCCAATTCTATCTCTGTCTGTCGCTTACCGCGGCGATACTCGCACTGATAAAGTCGACTTAGGCATTGGCGTTTACAAAAACGACCAAGGTGAAACACCGATCATGAAAGCCGTCTCTAAGGCTCAAGATATCGTTGTTGAAACACAGAAAACCAAAGCTTATGTTGGCCTAGCAGGCTGTGAAGAGTTTAACCAGAGCATGGTTGATCTGTTGCTTAAAGGGACTTCTGCAATAGGTCGCGTTGCTGCGATTCAAACACCAGGTGCAAGTGGTGCACTTCGCATGTTGGGTGACTTGATGAAAGTCTCTCAACCAGACACAACGGTTTGGATTTCAAACCCAAGCTACGTTAACCATAAACCGGTGATGGAAGCGGCGGGCTTAAAAGTTCGATACTACAATTACTTCAGTCCTGAAACGAAGCAAGTTGATACTGCTAAAATGTTGGCCGACCTTTCAAAATCGGGTCCATCAGACGTGGTACTTCTTCACGGTTGCTGTCATAACCCAACGGGTGCTGACATTGATTTTGAAGCGTGGCAGGAAATTACTAAGTTATCGCAAAAGAATGGTTTCTTACCGTTTGTTGATATTGCCTACCAAGGCTTTGGTGATGGCCTAGAAGAAGACGCAAAAGGTCTTCAACATATGGCGAACAACGTAGAAGAGATGTTGATTACGACGTCATGTTCGAAAAACTTCGGTTTGTACCGTGAAAGAACGGGTGCCGCGATTGTTATCGGTAAGAACAGCGAACACGTAGGCAATGCTAAAGGTAAGCTACTGACACTGGCTCGTTCAACTTACACAATGCCGCCAGATCATGGTGCCGCGTTGGTTAAAACAATTCTTCAGAATCAAGAACTAACGACGATTTGGAAACAAGAGTTGAGTGAAATGCAGCAACGTTTGTTAAATCTGCGCAAAAGTTTATGTGATGAATTGCGAAATACTTACAACACGTCACAATTTGACTTCATCGAAAGCCATAAAGGCATGTTTAGTGTACTAGGCTTTAAAGAAACTCAAATGAATCAACTACGTGAAGAATATGGAGTCTATGGTGTTGGTGACGGACGCATCAATATCGCGGGCCTTTCTGAATCCCATATTCCTTATGTGGCTAAAGCGATAGCCAACGTTTCAAAATAGAAGGTGACTGAATGTATAATTGGAAAGCGATTGTAGTTTTAATGCTAAGTGGTGGCCTGTTTGCTTGTTCGACAACGACTCAAGTTCCTGTCGAGCCAGAGCAAAAGCCTCAAGTAGAACAACCTGTTGTCGATGACTCTTCTAAGACTGACGCAACGGAAGGCGAGAAAGTAACGGAACCTACAGAGAAGCCTGAAGAAGTAAAACCAACGGAACCAGAAGCGAAACCAAAGCCTGAACAAAAACCGACTGCAAAACCAACCAAGACAAGTGATGGCAAACTGATTCTTGGCGAAGAGGAGTGGGTGTTTGTTCCTGGTCTTAAAGAAGCGTTTAAAGCACGAGTTGATACAGGTGCAACAACATCATCAATCAGTGCCGTTGATATTGTTGATTTCGAACGTGACGGTAAAGATTGGGTTAAGTTCAAAATTGAACATGACGGCATAACAACTGAAGAGATCAGCTTGCCGGTAGAGCGTTGGGTTAAGATCAAGCAGTCGAGCGCGGAAGGTACACAACGACGTGCTGTTGTTGTCGCTTCAATTCAAATCGGCGATCTAAAAGATAAGACTGAGTTTACGCTAGCAGACCGAACGCATCTTTCTTTCCCAATTCTGTTGGGTAGAAGCTTCTTTAGAGATGTTGCCGTTGTCGATGTTGGTCAAAAATACGTTCAGAAAAAAGTAACTAAATAGCGTCAATCGGTATTCATTCGAATTAGAGTCTGATGCTTTTATTGATGAGAAATGGAATCCCTACTAATGGAATTAGTGGGGATTTTTTCTTTTTATGATGTAATAAACGACGAAATACACTTTATTGCGCGTTGTTCTTCATTCGTTCACTGTTTAACCTCGACAATGTGATCCTGATCTCTATATAATCCGCGCTTCGTTTTATGTTTAATCCATACTTTCGTACTTCTTATTTTGGCTAATTGAAATAGCCAAATAATTATCTGTCAGTACACGCTTAGGAATTAGTTCTTTGATATCTACCGCGAACATCACAATGCAATTTGGCGCAGAGCCGCTGTTTGAAAACATCTCTGCTAAATTTGGTAACGGAAACCGTTATGGTTTGATCGGCGCCAATGGTTGCGGAAAATCAACGTTCATGAAAATCCTAAGTGGCGCATTGACGCCAAGCTCGGGCAACGTTTCGATCACTCCTGGAGAGAAACTGGGTGTGCTAAGCCAAGATCAGTTCGCTTTTGAACAGTACAGCGTTATCGATGTAGTGATCATGGGTGACAAAAAACTGTGGGAAGTAAAACAAGAACGTGACCGTATTTACTCTTTGCCAGAAATGAGCGAAGACGATGGTATGAAAGTCGCGGAGCTTGAAAGTGAATTCGCGGAAATGGATGGCTACACAGCAGAAAGCCGTGCTGGTGATATCCTAATCCAAGCGGGTATTGAAGAAGAGTTTCACTTCGGCCTGATGCAACAAGTTGCTCCGGGTTGGAAACTGCGTGTGCTATTGGCACAGGCACTGTTTGCAAACCCAGATATCCTGCTTCTTGATGAACCAACCAACAACTTGGACATTCATACGATTAACTGGCTTGCTGAAGAGCTAAACCAGCGTAAATGTACAATGATCATCATTTCGCACGATAGACACTTCCTTAACTCTGTATGTACACATATGGCAGATATCGACTACGGCGAGCTACGTGTTTACCCGGGTAACTACGAGTACTTCTTAGAAGCGTCAGGTTTGATTCGAGATCAACTTCTAGCGAGCAATGCTAAGAAAGCGGCTGAGATCAGCGAACTGCAAGACTTCGTAAACCGTTTTGGTGCTAACGCATCTAAAGCGAAACAAGCAAGTTCTCGCGCTAAGAAGATGGACAAGATCACGCTTGATGAAGTGAAATCATCGAGCCGTATGAGCCCATCAATTGATTTTGGTGAAGGCAAGAAACTACACCGTCAAGCGCTTGAACTTAAAGAGCTTGGTCACGGCTTCGATGGCGAAACACTGTTTGCTGGTGGTAACTTGCTGCTTGAAGCGGGTACACGTCTTGCCGTTATCGGTGAGAACGGTGTGGGTAAAACAACACTATTGAAATGCCTAGTTCAAGAGCTAGAGCAAAACGAAGGTATCGTTAAATGGTCTGAAAACGCATCAGTAGGCTACTGCCCACAAGATAGCACGTCTGACTTTGATAACGATCTGAGTATCTTCGATTGGATCTCACAATGGCGTACAGTGAAGCACGATGACCTTATGGTACGTGGTATTCTAGGTCGTCTATTGTTTACTGCTGATGATGCGAACAAGAAAGCGCGTAACTGTTCTGGTGGAGAGAAGAACCGTCTGTTATTCGGCAAGCTAATGATGCAAGACATCAACGTGCTTGTGATGGACGAACCAACGAACCACATGGACATGGAAGCAATCCAAGCCCTGAACGACGCATTGAAGGTTTACACGGGGACGCTTATCTTTGTAAGCCATGACCGTGAGTTCGTTTCTTCGCTAGCAACACACATCATTGATGTAAAAGACCAACAATTAGTGAGCTTCCAAGGTACTTATGAAGAGTACTTGGATCATCAGAAAAAGATGCTGATGGTTAGCTTATAACAGTCTTAGTCGGTCTATAACCGTATTGGTTGACCTATAGTTGCATTAGTAATTAGGTAAACGGCTAGCAGCTAACTGTTTATTTGCTGACTATAATAAGAAAGTAATAAGAATAAAAAAGCCCCCGAACACAATAGTGGTCGGGGCTTTTTGTCGTTCTGATGTTGGTTCTAATTTTAAACGCGGTTAAAAAAAATTGTTTAACCGCGCCCAAGAACGAGAACGAATTATCCGTACGTCTAGTATTTAAACAATTGAACTTGAGTATTCAACTGTTGAGCAATACCGCGCAACTCTTCAGACAAGTGACGAGAGTTATCAGCCTCAGTAGACATGTTTTCTGATACATCATTAACCAACTGAATATTCTTACTGACTTCACCGGTAACCGATCTTTGCTCAGAAGCAGCATTCGAGATATGTGAAGCCATCTCCGAGATCTGTTGAATCGATGTCGCGATCTCTTCCAATGCGATAGTCGCATTGTTTGCATCATCGACACTTGATTGCGCCAAGTCTTGGCTACGTTGCATTGATTCAACCGCACTGACGCTGTTTTTCTGAAGAGTCTCGATCATTTCGCGAATCTCGTCTGTAGAACTGTGAGTTCGTTGAGAAAGAACACGAACTTCATCTGCCACAACCGCAAAACCGCGACCTTGTTCACCCGCACGTGCTGCTTCAATCGCTGCGTTTAAGGCCAATAGGTTAGTTTGTTCTGCAATATCAGAAATGGTTGATAGAATAGTGTTGATGTCTAACGCATTCTTCTCAACTTCTTGAATGATTCCTGAAGCGTTCTCAACTTGTTGAGCAAGACTAGTGATGGAATCTTGGTTACGAATGATGACTTGCTTACCTTGTTCACAATTCTCTGTTGAACTGATCGCTGAATCAGCCGTCATTTGCGCGTTGTTTGCTACTTCTTCTGCTGTTGCCGACATTTCATGTACGGCTGTAGCAATCTGAGAAATTTCGTGAAGTTGGACTGATAGACCTTCACTTGTTTGACGAGCGACATTGGTACTAATTTCAGACTGCTGATTAAGTTGGTTCGAAGAGCCCGCAATATCACGCACTATCTCTTGAAGTTTTGCTATGAACGCGTTGACGTGATGCGCTAGGGTGCCAATCTCGTCTTTACTATGAACAGTCATACGCTGTGTTAAGTCGCCGTCACCTTTGGACAATGCTTCCATTGCCGAGCTTAGTGTCGTTAATGGCGACAGTGCTTTCTTGATGATAAACATCGCAACGAATGCGATTACAGCAAGTTGTATTAGACCAAATATTACCGACTGACGAACTAATGAATAGTAAGAAGCAAAAGAGTGGTCTTTATCGATAACAACAGTGAAATACCAGTCTGTATGAGGAACTTTCTGAGCAGAAAGAAGGGAGTCGGTACCTTTAATCGTTAGCTCTTCAAATTCTGGATTTTGCGCAAGTGATTTGATTTTCTGAGCAGAAAGGTTGTTTGAAATATTAGAAACAGGCTTTAGCGTTAGGCTGCGGTCTCTATGGGCAACAATGTTACCTTTACCATCGACAAGAAAAGCGTAAACACCAGGTTGCTCAATACTTACAATATCATTGATGAGGGTGTTTAAGTTCAGGTCTGCACCAATAACGCCAGAGAAACCGTTGGCATTGAATGGGCTTGCAATTGTTACCACTAGGTCATTCGTAGCCACATCAACATAGGGTTCAGTGACGACTGTTTGACCTGCCGCCATAGGCGCTTTGTACCAATCTCGAGTACGTGGGTCGTAATCTTGCGGTACTGGCAAATCACCACCTAGAAGAAAGCGACCGTCAGAAAGTCCTGCGTAGGCAATTTGGAACTTACCAGCACTCGTACTTTGAGTTAAATAGCTGGTTGGGTCATCGGTAAAAGTAAACGAATTTTTCGCTGCATTTACAACGTTGATTCGGCCTTCAATCCATTTTTCTATACCCGATACCGTTGTATCAGTTAGTGTATTTGAATACTGCTGAATGGAACGATAGGTTTCGTTAAGAAGTTGCTTACCTGTTACATAAGTCTGAATCATAGTCATTGCGAAAATAATGACAACAAACATTAATGTTAATTTGTTCTTGATTGAAATATTGCTAACACCCATTTACGGTACTTCACTCTATTAGAAATTTGGAAGAGAGTAGCAGTACGCCGTATTACCGTAAAGATATTTTATTACTGATTTCTATCAATAAGTGAATAGTATAAAAATGAGTTATAAACGGAAGTGACGAGAAAGGGTTATTTTCGAGGGTTTTAAGCTAAATGTTTAGTTTTTAGTTGAAACATCAAGCATTAAGGCCAATAAATCATGAAACTATTAGCCTTTAAGTTACCGTTTAACCAATCGAATTTAACATTTGCTCACTGATGGATCATAAGTGTTGAATAGACTTAAAAGCCAAATCGAGCTGACATTAAGAATTGGTGGCCGTAAGTACCGTTGTTTCGAAGATCAATACCTACTGAAAGCTGTTCTGTTGAGTGGAAGCGAGCCCCTACACCGACAATTGAACTCGTGTCGTCGCTGTCGACGAGTTGACCAAGGCGGGCGTTAACTTCAATGTTTGCCAGCAACCAAGCTCTTAAACCAATATTGATTTCAGTTTTAATGTGGTTACCATCATTACGTTCGATGTTGTGCAGTAACATCTGTCCAGTAATATCAGCCAACTGATTAATTGGGCCGTTGAACCCCATACCTACAGCCGCATCCCAATCCCCTTCAAATTCAGAATCGATTCGAGCAACAAAGTGTGAGTTTTGAGTGAACATTGTTGTGACTTCGCCACCAAATGTACTAGGGCTAATACCTGTGCGTAGCTCAAATGTATTGTAGTTAAAGTTGTTTGCATACGCAGAGAATGAACACAGTGTAACCAACCCCAAAAGGACCGTCTTGTTTGCGCTACCTAGCATGGTGACTCCATATTAATTATATTTTTCGGCATTATAATGCAAAAAAGCCTGCAATATGCAGGCCATTTGTTATAAATCATGTCTTAGAAGTCGACGGTACGGAGTTCGTATCTTACAAAACTTGAATATGATCTACTTCGATCTCTGGCGTTTTACCACCTTCGTATTCGCCAAATATACGAACTTTTGTATCTGCGGTGAGCGGTTGCGCTAGAAGGATATCGTCATCCAGTTCGATTTGAATTTCACTCTGACCATCAGAGAATACGAACGTATCGTTCTTTAGTTGACGAACAATCTTGCCATCTACGATTGCTTCTTGCTCTGCGAACATGCTGGTGTCTGCTAGTAGAGTCGCAACTGAAACGGTTTCAATCGGTCCCGTGTACGCAATAGCGCTCTGATGCTTGTGGTTACTGTCGCTATTGTTGTGATTACTGTTACTGTCGCTGTGATGGTCACTAGCCATTGCGAAAGTAGGAGCGAGGATAATAGTAGATGCGATAGCTAATACAGTTTTTTTCATGGTGAATCCCTTAATGTTGTTTTTATTAGAAACGTTTTTCTTAATTTGAAACGTTTCTTTTCGTGAGTGCGCTTATTTTGTTTGTAAGCTTCGTTTCGATGGAGCTATTAAACAACACTGGGGTTGAATCCAGAGTGAGTAACACATTCATTTTCCATTCATTTTATTGAGCATCTACACGACAATGACGTTAAGATGGAGGCAGAGAAATATTGCCCACAGCTATAAATTGAAAATTAAGAAATAAAGGATTTAAGTACAGATGCGATCACCGTTAAACGCCCTTATGGTTCAAGGGACAACGTCAGATGCCGGAAAAAGTGTTTTGGTGGCAGGTTTATGCCGTGTTTTGGCAAGGAAAGGCATCAAAGTGGCACCTTTTAAGCCTCAAAATATGGCGCTAAATAGCGCAGTGACAAAAGATGGTGGCGAAATTGGTCGTGCTCAAGCGGTTCAGGCACAAGCTTGTAATATTGAGCCTACCGTCCATATGAATCCTGTATTGCTAAAACCCAATTCAGATACGGGTGCGCAAGTGATTCTACAAGGAAGAGCACTGACGAATATGGAAGCGACCGGATATCACGACTACAAGAAAGTTGCGATGAATTCGGTTATCGATTCGTTTGATCGACTTTCTGAAGAATACCAAAGCGTGATGATTGAAGGTGCGGGCAGTCCCGCAGAGATAAATCTTCGAGAAAACGATATCGCGAACATGGGCTTTGCTGAAAAGGCAGACATCCCAGTGATCATCGTTGCTGATATTGATCGTGGCGGCGTTTTTGCACACCTCTACGGCACATTAGCTCTATTATCTGAATCTGAACAAGCGCGCGTAAAAGGCTTTGTGATAAACCGTTTTAGAGGCGATATTGCGTTACTTCAATCTGGTTTAGATTGGCTAGAAGAGAAAACAGGTAAGCCTGTGATAGGGGTTTTGCCTTATCTGCATGGTTTTAACTTAGAGGCGGAGGATGCGATAACCTCAGCCCAAGAGTCTGATGGAGAAGCTAAACTTAAGGTTGTAGTGCCAGTACTAACTCGAATCAGTAACCATACAGACTTTGACGCTCTGCGACTTAACCCGTCGATTGATTTACGTTACGTAGGCAAAGGCGAGCGCCTGAACAACGCTGATTTGATTGTATTGCCGGGAACAAAATCGGTAAGAGCCGATTTGGAATACCTAAAACAGCAAGGTTGGGATAAAGATATTCAGCGTCATCTTCGCTTGGGCGGGAAAGTGATGGGTATTTGTGGCGGTTATCAGATGCTAGGGAATATCATCCACGACCCAGATGGCGTTGAAGGGAAATCTGGAAGCAGTGAAGGGTTGGGGTATCTTGATACTGAAACGACACTAACACAGCAGAAAACTTTAACCAATGTGTGTGGAACCATGACACTTGATGGCAAAACTGCACAAGTAAAAGGGTATGAAATCCACGTAGGTAGGACTGATGTCAATGAAACGGTATTACCGGTTCAGTTAGAATCTGGCAGTGTTGATGGTGCTGTGAATCAAGATAACTCAATTTTTGGTACTTACCTGCATGGCGTATTCGATAACAGTGATGCATTGTCGCTTATTTGCGAATGGGCAGGTGCTAATGATGTGACAGCGATTGACCATGAACAGCTTAAAGAGTTGGGTATCAATCGAATCGCTGATGCCATCGAAGATCACTTGAACCTTGACCTGCTTTGGCCTGAATTAACAGCTTAGGCCGCAACTTAGAAGTTAGCTCAAGAATTTAAACGAACAATAGATTAAATGAGAATAATGAAAAAACGAGTCATCCTTTTAACTATCGTCTTAGTTTCAGCACTGAGTTCTACTCATCTTTTGGCTGCTGAAAAACTACGAGTTTATGCTGCATCGTCGATGACGAACGCGGTTAACTTGTTGGTTGAAGAGTTTGAGAAAGATCATTCTGTCGATGTTATTCCAGTGTATGCGAGCACGTCGTCTTTGGTGCGCCAAATTGAACGAGGTGCGCCAGCAGACATTTTTATCTCGGCAAACGAAAAATGGATGACGCATTTAGTCGATCGCCAATTGGTCACTAGTGACAATGTCACAAACTTGTGCGAAAACGAACTCGTGTTAATTTCCCCGAAAGAGACGCCAATATCTTTGGACCTCTCAAGCGGTGACCAATGGGCTAAACTTCTAATGAATGAAAGACTTGCAGTTGGCAACACCATGTCGGTTCCTGCGGGTATCTATGCGAAAGAAGCGCTAGAAACGTTAGGTGTATGGGACGATGTGAAGACTCGATTGGCACCAAGTAACAATGTACGTATGGCATTGGCTTTGGTAGAGCGTAGTGAAGCTAAGCTTGGCATTGTTTACAAAACAGATGCATTGCTATCTAAAGAAGTGAACCTAGTGTCGACGTTCCCATCAGATTTACATACGTCAATACGTTACCCTGTAGCTAAATTGAGCGATAAAGTCGTCGCAGAACAGTTCTATACTTTCCTAAAGAGCGAAAAAGCGAAGGACACCTTGAACAGTTTTGGATTTGAAGTGCGTTAAATGATGTATCTATCGGAATACGAATACCAAGCCTTAATACTGAGCTTGAAAGTCGCTGGTTTTGCCATCTTGTGGCTTATTCCAATCGGCATCGGCTTGGCATGGCTGCTTGCTAAGAAACAATTTGTGGGCAAAAGCATTGTAGAAAGTATTGTCCATTTGCCTTTGGTGCTTCCACCTGTGGTCATCGGTTATTTGCTGCTAGTGATGATGGGTAGACAAGGCGTTATTGGCTCTTGGCTTAATGACGTGTTTGGTATTGTATTCAGCTTTAGTTGGAAGGGCGCTGCTCTAGCGTGTGTGGTCGTAGCGTTGCCTCTGATGGTACGTTCTATACGACTGAGCTTAGAAACCGTAGACAGTAAACTTGAAGAGGCCGCAGCTACATTGGGCGCTACACCGCTTCGTGTGTTCTTCACTATTACATTACCGCTGATGATCCCAGGGATCATTACTGGCACCATGCTTTCATTCGCAAGAAGTCTGGGTGAATTTGGTGCGACCATCAGCTTCGTTTCCAATATCCCTGGAGAAACTCAAACTATTCCTTTAGCCATGTATACCTTTATTGAAACCCCTGGAGCTGAAATGGAAGCGGCTCGTTTGTGTGTCATTTCTATTGTGATCGCACTGAGTTCACTGATGCTTTCTGAATG
>NZ_JBFRLX010000065.1:0-12903 GCF_041470165.1 Vibrio sp. 10N.286.46.A8 | reverse complement strand
GCTGCCCAAAGGGTTCGGCTAAAAGCGTTTTACTCTTTGTTGAGGGAAATTTGCTTAGAATGACTAGGCTTCCTATCCCTCGCCTCGATTAAAACGCTTTTATCTCGAACAAAATTTAACCGCCAAAGGTCAACACGCCCTAGTATTAATAATTGATGAGCCGATAAAATCAGGATATAGGGAGCGAATCGCTCCCTTTTTTTAGACCTATGAAAACATATTTTATATCAGATCTACACCTTGCTCCGTCGCGACAAGACATCACAGATTGCTTCTTAACCTTCATGAAGAACGAGGCCGTAGAAGCGGATGCACTCTACGTGTTGGGTGATCTTTTCGAATTCTGGATTGGTGACGACGATACAAGCGAGTTCGCGAATTCAATTCGCCAAACGTTTATAGACTTAGTTAACACTGGCGTACCTTGCTATTTCACACAAGGCAATCGGGACTTTTTAGTTGGCAAAAAATTTGCGAAACAAACAGGCGTACAACTTCTAGATGAAGTGTCTACTATCGATATCTACGGACAAAAAGCAGTGGTATTGCATGGTGATACTCTGTGTACCGAAGATATAAAGTACCTCGCCTTTCGTGAAAAAGTTCATCAGCCCTGGTTACAATGGGTCTTTAATAGAATTCCATTTTTTATCAAAAAGAAAATTGTCTCCAAGGTTCAGTCTGATATCAAAGATGACAAGCAGACAAAGTCACTCGATATCATGGATGTAACACAGCAAGAAGTCGAAAATGTGATGAAACAACACAACGTCGATTTGATGATCCACGGTCATACTCACCGTCCAAACATACACTCCTTTAGTGCTAGTAATTGTACTAAAACTCGTATCGTATTGGGTGATTGGTATACCCAAGGATCAGTTCTGGTGTTCACTCCGCAAAGTTTTGAACTACAGAATCGCGAGTTTAGCAATCGCTTTTAGCATCACGCTTAAACTTTCACTTTTATTATTATCATCGGTCAGATTTTCTTCACTTGTATATGGTAATTTCTCCTGAATTAGCTATTATTTGTCTATCAAAAATAAACCGAACACAGTACCAAGTTGAAATATTCATACGTAGCGCGTCAACCAATACTCGATGCAGACAAGAAGACCATAGGTTACGAGTTGCTATTTAGGGATGGTCCTAAGAACACTTTCCCTGAAGTAGAGCCGGAGCTCGCTACTAGCCGTTTGCTTTCCGACCACTTCTTATCTACCCACTATAATACATTGGGCGATAAACTTGGATTCGTTAATTTTCCATATGCAAGCTTGGTTAACCTAGTCCCGACTCTATTTCCGAAAGAGAGCTTAGTTGTCGAGGTACTGGAAGACTGTGAGCCAACAGACGAACTGCTAGAAGCCATCATCACAATTTATGATGCGGGTTACACGATCGCGTTAGATGACTTTGTGCCTAGCAAAGCATGGAAACGCTTCTTACCTTACGTATCAATTATCAAATTCGACATACGTTTGATCTCAATCGCTAAAGCTGCGATGTTCATGAACACTCTGAAAGACTTGAATATCGAGTTTCTAGCGGAGAAAGTAGAAACTCACGAAGAATACCAAGAAGCAATCCAAGCCGGGTTTAACTACTTTCAAGGCTACTTTTTCAGTAAGCCGGAGATGATCCAAACTCGCGCATTAAACCCTGCTTTTTTAACCATTGTTCAACTGTTGAAAGAGATTGCCAACGATCCTATCAACTTTGCCGAAGTAGAGCGTTTGATTACCCTTGATATGACTATGTCGTATAAGCTGCTCTCTTACGTAAACTCCGCTGGTGGCTCATCAACACCGATTCGTTCATTCCACCAAGCGCTTGTTTATCTTGGTGAACAAAAACTACGTAAGCTAGTGTCACTGGTTGCTATCGCATCCGCGAAAGAAGATAAACCAGACTCACTTTATGGTTTAGCCGTGATACGCGCGCGCCAATGTGAACTGTTGGTCGAGAAAATGAACGTTAAGGTTGAGCCCGGGCAAGCCTTTTTAACTGGCATGTTCTCGCTGCTCGACTCCCTATTCGATCTGCCGTTAGTAAAAGTACTGGACTCGGTGCCGATCGATGATGAGATTAAACAAGCCTTGATTCAACGTAAAGGCGTATTAGGTGCCATTTTGGCGATGGTCATAGCTTATGAACAAGCTCGCTGGGATGAAGCAACGCGCATTCGTAAACTACTCAAACTCAACGAAGCAGAGCTAGGTCAAGCTTATGACGAAGCAACTTCTTGGGCCCAAGACCTGCTGTCTCCTACTTTGAAATAGTTCACGTCACACAGCAACTTCAATCGAAACTCAGCTTTGGTGAGCAGTCGTTTCTTGATAAACTCCAACACATTCATTTATGGCCTCTTACAGAGGCCATTTTTACAGGATTTGACCATGTCTTTATGCCCATGCGGTAGCAAAAATTCTTACCAACAGTGCTGTGAATCAGCGCACCTTCAACACAGTTCTGTTGAAACGCCTGAACAGTTGATGCGCTCTCGTTATTCAGCGCACGTGTTGGGTTTGGTTGACTATGTTGTTGCGACTTACCACCCTAGCTGCAACGCAGAAGCGCAAAGAGAAGGTATTGCCGAATCTATCAACAGTGATTGGGCAGGACTAGAAGTCATCGATACTACGGTAGGCTCGCACCAAGACGAAGGCTTTGTTGAGTTTAAAGCTTACTTCAATGAAGAAGGCGCACAATACTGCATGCAAGAACGCTCTCGCTTTATACGTGAAGACGGCCTTTGGTACTACATTGATGGTACCTTCCCAGAGCAGGAACAAACTACACAACCAGAAATTGACCCACGCTTAAATCAAACCGTTGAGAGCTTTAAAATCGGCCGTAATGATCCGTGTATTTGTGGCAGTGGTAAGAAATACAAGAAGTGCTGCGGGTAACTCGTTCGACTAAGAAGTCAGATTAAGATCAGAGATTCCTGATGTCGCTTAGGCTCCTCGGAAGGACGTAAAGTCAGAGGTTAGAAAAGTGACGTAGGGCTTAGAAATCTTGAAATCTTGAAATCCTGAAAATTAAAAAACTAAAAAACTAAAAAGCCCCGTAAACATGTTTGTTTGCGGGGCTTTTTTCTGTCTTTTACGCGGTTCTATTAATTTAAAGAGAGCTTACTTATGGCGCTCTTTTAATTTGTTCACCACATCGTTCATCGATAAGCCTTGGTCTTGAAGAAGAACCATCAAGTGGTAAATCAAATCTGCTGATTCACACACTAATTCCGCCTTATCGCCCGACGTCGCCGCAAGCGCGACTTCAACGCCTTCTTCGCCCACTTTTTGCGAAATACGCTTGGTGCCACGGGCATATAGACTGGCAGTATAAGAAGATTCAGGATCGGCGTCCTTGCGGGCAGCCAATAGCTGCTCAAGCTGATGAAGCCACACCATCTGAGACTCTTCTTGCTTGTCTCCATCCCAACACGTTGTTGTACCTGTGTGGCACGTTGGACCAATGGGATTAACTTTAACCAGTAAGGTGTCGCTGTCACAGTCCAAGGCGACGTTGTGCAGTTGCAATACGTTGCCTGACGTTTCACCTTTCGTCCAAAGGCGCTCTTTGGTGCGAGAGAAAAACGTCACTTGGCCAGTCTCGCCTGTTTTCTCTAGTGCTGCTGGGTTCATGTATCCCATCATCAGCACTTGGCTAGACTGGTAATCTTGAACAATCGCTGGCACTAAGCCATCGACTTTTTCCCAATCAATACGCTCTGACAATGCGCCTACTTCTGTTTTTGATAAGCTTACGGGTTCAAAACTCATAGTCGCACCTCTACATCTTGTTGTTTTAAATACTGTTTAAGTTCACCAATATTGATGACTTGTTTGTGGAATACCGAAGCCGCAAGTGCTCCATCCACGTTGGTCTTTTTATAAGCTTCAGCAAAGTGTTCCATTGCACCTGCGCCACCTGATGCAATCAGGGGTACATTACACACCGAACGTACCATATTTAACTGGTCGATATCATAACCGTTGCGAACGCCATCTTGGTTCATCATGTTTAACACGATCTCACCGGCGCCACGCTTCTGTACTTCCTGCACCCAATCTTTGGTTTCCCACTTGGTTGCTTTGGTACGCGCTTCATCGCCTGTGAATTGGTAAACCTGATATTTACCCGTCTCTTTATCGAAGTATGAATCGATACCGACAACGATACACTGTACGCCGAACTTATCAGCTAGGTCAGTGATTAGCTGTGGGTTAGCCAATGCAGGCGAGTTGATGGATACTTTATCTGCACCAAACTCAAGAATGCGTGCTGCATCTTCCGCAGACTTAATACCACCAGCCACACAGAAAGGAATATCAATCACTTCTGCTACACGTTTCACCCAGCTTTTATCGACCACACGGCCATCACTTGATGCGGTGATGTCATAAAATACTAATTCATCAGCGCCCTCTTCTGCGTAGCGTTGTGCTAGCGGAACGATGTCACCAATAATTTCGTGATTACGGAATTGAACGCCCTTAACCACTTGTCCATCACGGACATCCAAACAAGGGATTATTCGCTTTGCCAACATGCAAATGCCTCCTCTGCGGTGAACTTGCCATCAAGCAGTGCACGACCAACAATCACACCCGCAACGCCGCTGCCTTTAAGTGCTTCGATATCAGCTAGGCTGCCAATGCCACCCGATGATTGGAATTGCACTTGTGGGTACTGTTTACAGAGATCAACATAGAGCTCTACGTTTGACCCTTCTAGCGTGCCATCACGTGAAATATCAGTACACAGAACGTGTTTAAGGCCAACCGTGAGGTAATCTTCAATTAGCGCTTCAATGGTCACGCCTGAATCTTCTTGCCAACCTGAAATCGCGACTTTACGTGTGCCGCTTTCGTCAATATTGATGTCCAGAGCCAGCACGATTTTTTCCGCACCGTACTTCTCCATCCAACCTTTAACCAACTCAGGTTGCTTAACTGCCGTAGAACCAACCACAACGCGCTGTGCGCCAGCTTCTAGTAGATCAACGACATCTTGTTCGTTACGCACGCCACCACCAATCTGGATGTTCGCAGGCGTGCTAGCAAGGAGCTTAGCAATCAAGTCTAACTGACGAGCCGTTGTGTCTTTTGCGCCCGTTAAGTCAACAAGGTGCAGCCAGCCAGCGCCAGCTTGGTGATACAGATTAAACTGCTCTGCTGGGTCTACTTTGTATTCTGTTACTTGCCCGTAGTCCCCTTGGAATAAGCGAACTACTTGGCCTTCAATTAAATCTAATGCGGGAATAATCATTTACATTCCTTATAGGGCAACGTTAGCCGCTGCCAAATCCTTATTACAATTCCAAGAAGTTCTGAATCAGCTTAGAGCCAGCTTTTGACGAACGTTCTGGGTGGAACTGAACACCATAATAGTTGCCACTTTGCACTGCGGCAGTAAACGGATTGCCGTAATCACATTGTGCGATTGTGTAGTCACCCACTGGCATTGCGAAACTGTGTACAAAGTAGAAGTACTCGCCCTCTTCAATATCTTTGAATAGAGGGTGGTTAGGTGTCGCGGTTACTGTGTTCCAACCCATGTGTGGTAATGGCAAATCACCCGTTTCAAGTAAACGAACTTCGCCATCACACAATCCTAGGCATTCAACTAACTCGTCAGCTTTTTGGCCTTTCTCTTGAGACAATTTGCCTAACAACTGCATACCTAAACAAATACCTAGCAGAGGCTTCTCTACTTGCTTCACAAGAGAAACAAGGTCGCGCTCTTGCAAGTTCTTCATTGCCTCACTTGCTGTGCCTACACCGGGTAGGAACAGCTTGTCCGCAGCAAGAACAACTTCTGGTTCTTTTGAAATTTCAACTGCGTAGCCTAGACGTTCAATCGCAAACTTCACCGAGGAAACATTGGCACAACCAGTATCAATAATAACTACTTTTTGATCTTTCATTGTTTTTCCTTGCTAACGTTAGCCTTACAGAACGCCTTTGCTGCTTGGTAACTCGTTACCTTCAACTTTGATTGCTTGGCGAAGAGTACGGCCAAACGCTTTGAATAGGCTCTCAATGATGTGGTGATCATTATTACCGTCAGAAGAAAGGTGTAGCGTACAAGCCAATGTATCGGTTAGAGAACGGAAGAAGTGAACCACCATCTCTGTTGAAAGGTCACCCACTTGCTCGCGGCTGAATTTAGCATCGAACTTCAGGTATGGACGGCCAGAAAGGTCTAGCGCACACTGAGCCAAACACTCATCCATTGGTAGGCTGAAACCAAAGCGGCCAATACCACGTTTATCGCCTAATGCATCTTTCAATGCTTGGCCTAAAGCAAGAGCGGTATCTTCTACTGTGTGGTGATCATCAATGTGTAGATCGCCCTTCACAGTCAGGTTCATTTGGAAACCGCCGTGTGTCGCGATTTGATCAAGCATGTGATCGAAGAAACCCATGCCAGTATCGATCTTGTTGCCACCGGTTTCATCAAGGTTTACTGCCACCTTGATGTCCGTTTCTTTAGTGGTACGAACCACTTCAGCAATGCGCGCATTAACCGTCAGATCTTTAACGATTTGTGGCCAGTTAAGCGTGCCTTCAGTTTGCGCATCTGGTCCGTATTGGATACCACGAATTGCCATGTTCTCAGCAAGTTGAAGATCCGTCATTCGATCGCCAATCACGACTGACTTTTGGAAGTCAACTTTACCGCCTTGTAGGTATTCTTTAACCATACCAAGCTTAGGCTTGCGGCAAGAGCAGTTGTCTTCATCAAAGTGAGGGCAGATTAGAACATCATCAAACTTAACGCCCTGAGACTCAAAGAACTCCATCATCATATTATGTGGAGCATCGAACTCTTCTTGCGGGTAGCTATCTGTGCCTAGACCATCTTGGTTAGTAACCATCACTAAGCGATAACCTGCATCTTGCAGTGCAAGTAGGCTAGGGATCACTAACGGTTCGAATTTTAGTTTGTCTAAACGGTCTACTTGAAAGTCAACTGGCGGCTCAACAATTAAGGTGCCGTCACGGTCTATAAAAAGTATTTTCTGTTGTTTACTCACTTGAACTTCCTTTTAATTTTAAATCTGCTGGCCTAGCTAAAATCAACGCTAACCCAAAATATTGGTTTCACTTGCCAGCCTGCAATTAATCCACTCAAACTGGCAAATGTTATTACTGGTAAACCTTTCGTTACTGATAAAAGTTACGAATGAATCCAAGTGTCTTTTCGCACTCTTCGCGATTACCAATACTAATACGAACACAGTCTTCAATTGGTGAATTACGCAAAATGATGCCCGTATCCCAAGCCGCTTTAAATAACTCATCGCCGTTCGGGAATTTAACCAGTAGGTAGTTACCCCAACCATCAAATACCGTCACTTGAGGCATGCCTAATAGACCTGCTTGTAAATACGCTCGGTTAGCACTTAAATCCAGAACTTGGAACTTAGCACGCGCTAGTCCTTGCTCTGAAAGTGCTTGAACGGCAATGTCAGCAACAGGGATTGGCACTGGATAAGGAGCAATCACCTTTAACAATACATCGATAAGCTCTTTGTTCGCTAGCGTAAAGCCACAACGTAAACCCGCTAAAGCAAATGCTTTCGAGAGAGTTCGAAGAATCGCTAGATTCGGATACTGAGCAAGCAAATCCACCGTTGATGCTTCAGGGCAGAAATCGATATACGCTTCATCCATCACCACAATCGCTTTGTCTTGTGTCATTTCAAGCAGTTTAACGATGTCTTTACGGTTAACTAAGTTACCTGTTGGGTTATTTGGACTACAAACAAACACCACTTTTACGTTGTCAAGTTGAGCTTCAATAGCAGGAAGATCCAATTGCCATTCAGAAGTCAGAGGCACCACTTTACGCTCAACACCAATCGTCTCTGCACTGATTGCGTACATACCGTAAGTGGGTGGGCAGTAAAGAATAGCGTCTTCGTTCGGCTCACAGAAAGCACGAATCAGTAGTTCAATGCCTTCGTCAGCACCACGAGTAGTCAACGTTTGCTCTGGTGCAACACCCGCATATTGAGCGTAAGCATCGATTAGCTCTTTAGGCTGACACTCGCTGTAGCGATTAAGTCGAGTCAGATTTAAGGTGTACTCGTTATCAAACGGAGATTCGTTGGCGTTCAACCATACATCTCCGCTGCCACCAATGCGTCTTGCAGACAAGTAAGGTGTTAGAGCCTGAACTTGTTTTCTTGCTAACTTTTCCATGCCCTACCCTTATTTCGCTTTATTTAGTTGTTCAAATCGATTTAATTTTTCAACTCGGATAGTCACCGCACGTTTGTGTGCGTCCAAACCTTCGGCTTCCGCCATTGTGACTACCGTTGGCGCTAGGCCTTGTAAGCCATCAGCTGTTAACTCTTGTACCGTCATACGCTTAGAGAAATCCGCCAAACCTAGGCTTGAATAAGTCTTGGTATAGCCGTAAGTCGGAAGAACGTGGTTTGTGCCTGATGCGTAGTCACCTGCAGATTCTGGAGACCAGTCACCCAAGAAGATTGAACCAGCATTGTCTAGTAACGGCAGCAGTTCACGTGGACTCTTGGTCTGAACAATCAAGTGCTCAGGACCATAGAAATTCGAAATCGCAATCGCTTGAGTGATCGATTCAGCAATGATGATTAGACTTGAAGCCAATGCTTGCTGAGCGATGTTCGCACGAGACAGCTCTTTCAGTTGCTTCTGAACCGCATCAGTTACTTGGTCGGCAATAACTGGTGATGGTGTTACTAATACAACCTGTGAATCTGGCCCGTGTTCAGCTTGGCTCAGTAGATCAGCAGCAATGAAGTCAGCATCCGCAGTTTCGTCTGCAATCACTAACACTTCAGACGGGCCAGCAGGCATATCAATCGCAGCGCCACGGAAGTCGTTACTTACTTGGCGTTTAGCTTCCGTTACGTAAGCGTTACCTGGGCCGAAGATCTTATCAACCTTAGCCACGCTCTCGGTCCCGTAAGCCATGGCAGCAACGGCTTGACCACCACCAACATTGTAAACCTCATCGATTTTACAAAGATTAGCGACATACAAGATTTCATCAGCAATTGGCGGAGGTGAGCAAAGCACAACCTTACGGCAACCCGCAATTTGAGCAGGTACACCTAACATAAGAACCGTTGACGGAAGTGGCGCGCTGCCACCCGGAATATAAAGTCCAACAGTATTAATCGCGCGCGTCACCTGCTCACACATAACACCAGGCTGTGTTTCAACCTTAATTGGCTGTGGCTTTTGAGCTTCGTGAAACTTAGCAATGTTGCTGTAAGCTTGCTCCAACGCTTGCTTCATCTCTGGTGTTAGACGAGCACATGCCTCTTCGATCTCACCTGAACTAACTCGGATAGATTCTGGAGTCACACCATCGAACTTTTCAGTCAGTTCCTTAAGTGCAGCATCGCCTTCATTTCGTACTTTTGCAATAACATCAGAAACAGTCGCTGTGATGTTTGCACCTTCAGTAATAGCTGGACGCTCTAATACCGAGTCTTGCTGTGATTCACTTAAAGATTGCCAAACAACGGTTCTCATCGTCACTACCCCATCATTTTTTCGATTGGTAATACTAGAATCGAGCTTGCACCCAACTCTTTCAGCTGTTCCATAGTTTCCCAGAACAAGTTCTCTGTACTTACGAGGTGAACGGCAACTTTGTCTTTGTCTGTTGATAGAGGAAGAACCGTAGGATCTTCAGCCCCAGGCAGTAGTGCTTTGATTTGCTCGAGCTGAGACGTTGGTGCGTGAAGCATGATGTACTTCGACTCTTTCGCTTGTTGAACACCCTGCATACGAGTCAGTAGTTTTTCAATCAATGCCGTTTTGTCTGCATCGAAATCACCAACACGTTGAATCAGTGTTGCTTTAGATTGGAAGATAGCCTCTGCTTCCTTTAGACCGTTTGCTTCTAACGTTGCACCTGTAGAAACTAAATCTGCGATAGCATCTGCTAGACCTGCGCGAGGGGCAACTTCAACTGAGCCAGTTAGCATACAAGCGCTGAATTCAACACCCTGCTCGTCCATGTAGGCTTTTAGTAATTGTGGGTAAGTTGTCGCAATACGTTTACCCGCTAGGTCTTGTGGGCCGTTGTATTCTTCATCTTTGTTGATTGCGATAGAAAGGCGGCAACCACCGAAGTCTAAACGACGTAGTGTACGAAACTCTGAAGGCTCCTTTAGAGCGACACGGTCTAGGCGAACTTCTTCTAGTTCATTCTCACCGATAAAACCAAGGTCAACCACACCATCCATGATAAGACCTGGGATGTCGTCATCACGAACGAGTAACAAGTCGATTGGCATATTTAGTGAATGAACAACTAAGCGCTCACCCATGATGTTAAATTTAACACCACATTTTTTAAGTAGATCTTGGCACTCTTTACTTAAGCGACCTTTCTTTTGAATTGCGATTCTTAGGCGTTGTGTCTGCATTGCTGTATCCCTGTGCAAATATTTGAATTTATTGATTATTTAAAAGTGCTAAAACTAAAAAACCCTCGGAAGACTTTGTCGTCCCGAGGGTTTAAATCTAAATTCTTTGACTTAACCTCCGGGAGAATTCTTGCTCCCGGGTATACGTAAATCTCCCCGAAAGACTAGATAGGGTGATGATGGTGATGAATGTTCATTACTAATTTACGCATACTTATCAGCTCTTAGGTTGTTTGCTGTCTTGTCTCCACACTAACTAAGCTGACACCCTTTTTCAACCATTTATTCGAACTTTTTTCACGAAATTTAAAATTAAATTAACGAACACAAAAAAAGGGAGGCAAACGCCTCCCTTCTCATTATTCAATCAAATGATGATTAGCTTTTACACGTTGCTATCTTGCAACGAGAGAAATAAGCCAATGCAAAACATACCGCAACAAACGTTAGAGACGCTGCGCCAAATGCAATGCCAGTTGATGATGTCATTCCTAGGGTGATAAAACCAATACACGATACGAACGCCACAGACAGCGCGTAAGGGAGTTGAGTCGATACGTGGTCAATGTGGTTACAACGCGCACCTGTAGAAGACAGAATCGTTGTATCCGAGATTGGAGAACAGTGATCACCAAATACAGAACCCGCAAGAACCGCACTTAGCATAGGAAGAATTAGCGCGATGTCAGAGGCAGCAGCCATGTCACCCGCAATCGGTAACATGATACCGAACGTACCCCAAGATGTACCTGTCGAGAACGCCATTAGGCCAGCAAGAAGGAACAAGATAACCGGTAGCCAGTGGTAATCGATGTTACCTGTTGCTAGAGAGGATAGGTACGAACCTGTTTTCATGTCGCCAATAACAGAACCAATCGTCCATGCAAATACAAGGATAAGGATAGCGCCAAACATTGAGCTTGCACCAATCCACATTGTTCTTGTGATATCAGCCATAGGCAGTTTCTGTTTGAATACCGTTGCTAGCGCAACGAGTAAACCAATAACACCACCGTAAACCAGAGACTTACCTACATCTGTATTTTCAAATGCACCAAGCAAGTTGAATGCTTGACCATCAGCAGTAAGCGCTTGGCCACCGGTGTAAAGCATTGCTGCAACCGTCGCGACGATTAACGCTACGATTGGCATAACGAGATCAGAAACAGAACCGTTTTCGCTCTCTTGAATATCTAGCTCTTCGTTTAGATCGTGCGCTTGCTTTTGATCATTATCACCTTCAAAACCACGGCCTTGAGAGGCTTCAATCTCATGCTCGCGCATTTTGCCAACATCTAAACCAAACCACGCAACGGCAAACACCATTAATAGTGCGAACACAGCGTAGAAGTTCATTGGGATAAGGCGAACGTAAGCACCCAGTGCAGAATACTCTGTCACACCGTGTGTCACTAAGATGCCACCAATGATAGTGATTATGTAAGCACCCCAGCTAGAAGCCGGCATGATCACACACATAGGAGCAGCAGTTGAATCTAGGATATAAGCTAGCTTAGCGCGAGATACGTAGAAGCGGTCAGTTACAGGGCGAGAGATGGCACCTACCGCTAAGCTGTTGAAGTAATCATCAACAAAGATGAATACGCCTAAGAAGGCAGCAAGTAGTTTTGAACCACGTTTGCTCTTAACACGAGACTGTGCCCACTCAGCGAATGCGCGAGTACCGCCAGACAGTGTTAATAATGCCGTTGTCATTCCAAGGATAATTAGGAAAGCAACGATGCTCATGTTCCAAGTGTTAATACCACCATCTTCGATGAAAACACCAGATACTTTAGTAAAGACGTAGCTAGCTGCGTTACCTACTGAGTAGTCAGCAAGTAGAATCGCACCCATGACGATACCGACACCCAAGGAAACTAATACACGACGGGTAACAATAGCAAGAGTCAAGGCAACCAAGGGAGGAAGCAGCGATAAAGGCGATGTTGCAAAATCTATTAAATTCATGATCTTCAAAAACCAGTTTTTTATTTGGCTAGAGATCTACTGCAGATAAACTTGATACGGCTTATCAAGCTCATGTTGAACTAAGCGAAAGGGAAGTGAACACTTCACCCAACCCTACAGTAGCGCTCCATAGTTTAAAATTAAGACTATGGCAGTGTTGTACCTATTGAGCACAACCCCAGCAAATTGCTTAGATATACAATTTACTTCGGCAATTACACCTTTCATTCCCGTTCATTGGCATCACCCCAACGAAAACTACTCTTTATAATTGCACCTCTACGTGCGGTAACATTATTAACCGTGTAAACCAGAGTTTAACAACAGATTAACCAAAGCACCGCATCAGGTAGCCGCAATTGTACCCATCAAGAGCAACAATGCAACATATCATTCCGAGAAAAATAAGCTTTTTGTTAATGAAGTAATCAATAGAAGAATAGTCAACTTTTACGGATTACTCCACTTAACACATATCAGATATC
>NZ_JBFRLX010000064.1:0-13503 GCF_041470165.1 Vibrio sp. 10N.286.46.A8 | reverse complement strand
CCATATCAGGACGGGTCATATCATACGCGACCAAAGGACAATGACGTCGATTCAAACATACTTCTTTTACGACATTAAACAAGCAAAATGACACGTTACTCAATCTTAAACAATCACCAGTTCAGTTACTATTTTGAGCCTTATTCTTGGCTGAATTTCACATTCCTCCGGCTCTTTGTTGCAGTTTGAGAAGCGAGTCACAACAGAACGGCAGATTTAATTTTCTAGAAAAATTTAACGTAAAATAGGTAAGTGACCGAGATCTACAATTACACCACAGCAAGATAATCCCCTATAATTAAAAGCCAAAAAGGTTAGTGACCACTTACAGGAGGCCACCACCACAAAACCAAATGCGAGTCACATCACCTTAACAATTGCGCACAAAAAACCACCAAAGCAAGCTATTTTGACGTTAATGACGTGGTGCTGTGTGTTTTTAACGTTTTTGACGGGAAACGAGTTTGATTAATTCATCGATAAGGTGTTTTCTTACTCCTGCCAAAGGCCTACAGGCCACTCTTACCACTTCTCAGAATCAAAGATGAATCTGGAGCAACGAAGAAGAGGTAGGCCTTTAACTAGAGTGTGTATCTACTAACTAATTAGCGACAGATAACATTCAATCCATTAGTGAAATGAAAGCAAATAGTAAGGAACAGCTATGCTTGCCAATATAAAAAAAACAGCAATAGCAACAGCAATTATTGCAACTGCTACAGCAGGTTTTGCATCAGTAGCAACAGCTGCAGAACGCAGTGAGTTGACGATTCACCCTAAAGAGTTCACGACCTTTGTACGTAACTTTAACCCGTACTTAGGTGCAACTCATTTACATACAACCTGGGACTTCCTATACGAGCCTTTAGTTGTATTTAACGAAATGCACGGTAACACTCCAGTGTTCCGCCTAGCTGAAAACTTCACTATGTCAGATGATCTGATGAGCGTAGTTTTTGATATTCGTAAGGGTGTGAAATGGTCTGATGGAGAAACTTTCTCTGCTGATGATGTTGTTTTTTCTTTCAACCTTGTAAAAGAGAAAACAGAGCTTGACCAATCTGGTATCAACTCTTGGGTAGCTTCTGTAGAAAAACTGAACGACTACCAAGTTAAGTTCAGCCTAACAGAAGCAAACTCAAACGTACCTTATGAGATTGCTAAAGTACCTGTAGTACCTAAGCACATCTGGAAAGACGTTAAAGATCCATCAACGTTTACCAATGAGAACCCGGTAGGTTCTGGTCCATTTACAGAAATCGATACGTTTACAGCGCAACTGTACATCCAGTGTGCAAACCCGAACTACTGGGATGCAGACAACCTAGATGTTGACTGTCTACGTGTTCCACAAATTGCGAACAACGACCAGTTCTTAGGTAAAGTTGTAAACAGTGAAATGGACTGGACGTCTTCTTTCGTTCCAGATATCGATCGTACATACGCTGCAGCAAGCCCTAAACACCACTACTGGTACCCGCCAGCAGGTACACAAGCATTCATCGTTAACTTCAAGCACCCTGATGCTGCGAAGCATGAAGCATTGAGCAACGTTGAATTCCGTCGTGCTTTCTCTATGGCTCTTGACCGCCAAACTATCATCGACATCGCATTCTACGGTGGCGGTACTGTGAACGATTTCGCATCGGGTCTTGGCTACGCGTTTGAAGCTTGGTCTGATGAAAAAACTCACGACAAATACAAAGGCTTCAACACTTACAACGCTGAAGGCGCGAAGAAGCTTCTTGCTGACGCTGGCTTCAAAGATGTAAACAAAGATGGTTTTGTTGACACGCCATCAGGCAAGTCTTTCGAACTAATGATTCAATCGCCAAACGGCTGGACTGACTTCAACAACACAGTTCAACTAGCGGTAGAACAGCTAAACGAAATCGGCATTAAAGCGAAAGCTCGTACGCCAGATTTCTCTGTGTACAACCAAGCAATGCTTGAAGGTACATACGACGTAGCATACACAAACTACTTCCACGGTGCGGATCCATACACGTACTGGAACAGTGCTTACAACTCATCACTACAATCTGGTGAGGGTATGCCTCGTTTCGCTATGCACTTCTACAAAAATGACAAGCTAGATGGTCTTCTAAACAGCTTCTACAAAACAGCTGACAAGAACGAACAGCTAGATATTGCACATGGTATCCAGCAAATTATCGCTGCAGACCAAGTGACAATCCCTGTGATGTCTGGTGCTTACATGTACCAATACAACACAACTCGATTCACTGGTTGGTGGAACGAAGAAAATCCAAAAGGCCGTCCAAACATTTGGGCTGGTATTCCAGAGCGTCTACTTCATGTACTGGACCTAAAACCAGTTAAATAAGTAATCGTTCAATCTTTGCGGCGTAACTTCTTACGCCGCTTATAAAAATCCCCACACTATCAATTGAAAGTATGGCGCTAGTCGTCAGGGGATTTTTCGTTCCAAATTTCGCTAGGAGCGACCTGAATCCAGAAACAGGGAAACAATCTGGGTGAGTAAGGTGTGAGTTATGGGTTATTTTTTAAGACGTTTGTCATTTTATTTTGTCGCGCTATTAGTTGCAGCGACGTTAAACTTTATTATTCCAAGAGCAATGCCTGGTGACCCAGTTACCATGATGTTTGCGAACGCTTCTGTACAAGTTACTCCTGAGCGTATTGCTGCAATGAAAGAACTATTAGGCTTCGTTGATGGCGGCTTACTGGTTCAATACGGCGCATACATGAAGAACATTCTAAGCTGGGAGCTTGGTACATCAATTCAATTCTACCCACTTTCTGTAAATACTCTGTTGGGTGGAGCATTTGGTTGGTCGCTATTCTTAGCAGGCACCGCCGTTATTCTTTCTTTCTCTATTGGTTCAATCCTAGGTATTTTTGCAGCGTGGAAACGTGGCAGCAAATACGATGCATTTGTGACTCCAGGGATGCTGATTTTACAAGCCGTTCCTCAGGTTGTTATTGCCATGATTGCGCTGTTTACCTTCGCAATCGGCTTGAAATGGTTCCCAACAGGTTACGCCTATACCGCAGGTACGATTCCAGATTGGACAAGCTGGGCATTCATTAAAGATGTCGCTTACCACGCCTTCTTACCTTTGCTATGTGCATCTATTGTTCAAATTGGTGGCTTCCTAGTAAACATGCGTAACAACATGATCAACCTGCTAGCTGAAGATTACATCACCATGGCGAAAGGCAAAGGCCTGAGCGAAAACCGAGTGGTATTCAATTACGCAGCTCGTAACGCGATGCTACCAAGTGTGACAGCACTTTCTATGTCGTTAGGTATGGCAATCGGTGGTCAGTTAATTATCGAAATCATCTTTAACTACCCAGGTCTTGGCAGCGTACTTTTCAACGCAATTAACGCTCGTGATTACCAAGTACTGCAAGGCCAACTGCTTATCATGACGCTATTCATGCTGTTCTTTAACCTAGTTGCAGACATGCTTTACGTTGTTCTTGACCCTCGTCTTCGTAAGGGTGGTAAATAATCATGAAAGATATTCTAAAACTCATTTGGCGTAACCCGATGGCCTTAACAGGCGTCATCATCCTAAGTATTTTTATTCTTGGTGCGATTGCGGCTCCATTGATCACAAAACATGTGCCAGACAAACGTACAGGTAATCCACACGAATACCCTGGCTTCGTGGTTAAGTCTGCACAAACTAACCCTGATGGCTGGGTTGCTCAAAACCTAGCAGACGATCGTCGTACGTTGATAATGTCTAAGAAGGCAGACCACGTACTGGGAACAACTCGTATGGGTCGTGACGTTTGGTCACAAGTGGTATACGGCGCACGCGTATCTCTTGCTGTAGGTTTTGGTGCGGGTCTTACCGTATGTTTACTAGCAACGGTTATCGGTGTTTCCGCAGGCTACTTTGGCGGCCGTGTCGATGATGTTCTGACAGCCGCAATGAACATCATGCTGGTTATTCCTCAATACCCATTACTGTTCGTAGTTGCAGCCTTTATCGGTGAGGCAGGGCCACTCACCATAACCTTGGTTATCGGCTTTATGTCCTGGGCTTGGGGCGCGCGTGTTGTTCGTTCCCAGACCTTAGCACTGCGTGAAAAAGAGTTTGTAAAAGCCGCTGAAGTTCTGGGTGAATCTTCATTCCGTATTATCTTCGTAGAGATTCTTCCAAACCTTATCTCTATCGTTGGCGCGAGCTTCATCGGTTCGGTGATGTACGCAATCATGATGGAAGCAACGATTTCGTTCCTAGGTCTTGGTGACCCGAACACAATCAGCTGGGGCATCATGCTTTACAACGTTCAAACCTCTTCATCAATGCTGATTGGCGCTTGGTGGGAACTGTTGGCTCCTTGTATCGCATTGACACTACTTGTAACTGGTCTTGCTCTACTTAACTTCGCTGTCGATGAAATTGCCAACCCGCAACTGCGTTCTCACAAAGGCATGAAGCGTTGGAAGAAATTAGCAGCACAAGACAAAGAAGAACGTGAACCTGAACTACCACCACAAAATGCACTTTGGAGCGGAGATAAATAATCATGTCTGAACCACTAATTTCTATCCGCAATTTATGCGTGGATTACATCACAGAGTCTGGCGATGTACGTGCGTGTAACAACGTAAGTTTCGACATTGCTCCAGGTGAAGTATTCGGCCTAGCTGGTGAATCTGGCTGTGGTAAATCAACTGTTGCTTTCTCTCTTATGCGTCTGCATAAGCCGCCCGCTTACATCAGTGGTGGTGAGGTTATCTTCAATGGTGAGAACATCCTTGAATACAGTGATGACCGTATGCAAGCGTTCCGTTGGAGCGAGATGTCGATGGTATTCCAGAGTGCGATGAACGCACTCAATCCTGTATTACCAATGGAAGAGCAGTTCTGTGACGTAATTATGCGTCACACCAACATGACTCGTGAGCAAGCTAAGCAACGTGCTGAAGGTCTACTTGAAATCGTAGATATTCACCCGAGCCGATTGAGTGACTACCCTCACCAATTCTCTGGCGGCATGCGTCAGCGCTTGGTTATTGCTATCGCTTTAGCATTGAATCCAAAGCTTATCATTATGGATGAGCCAACGACCGCACTTGATGTGGTTGTTCAACGCGAAATCCTGCAAAAGATCTATGCACTAAAAGAAGAGTTTGGCTTCTCGATTCTGTTCATCACCCATGACTTGTCATTGATGGTCGAGTTCTCTGACCGTATCGGCATCATGTACTCAGGTGAGCTCATTGAGGTTGCCAATGCTCAAGATATTCTAGAAAACCCTTACCACCCTTATACCAAAGGGCTGGGAAGTTCTTTCCCTCCACTAACAGGGCCAAAGACAAAACTAGCAGGCATTCCGGGGAACCCTCTGAACCTGTTAGAGATCCCTGAAGGGTGTCGTTTCCAAGCTCGTTGTGATCGTGTACATGAAACGTGTACCAAGGTGCCAACCAAGCTACGTTCTATCGACCCGGGACATTTGTCTAACTGCCACCTGTACGGTGACCCAATAGTACAAAGGAAGCTATAGCTTGCACGCTGATTCAGCGTGAATAACGAATAAGGCGGCTCGACCGCCGAAATGCAAGCAAAGCGAATAAGGATTCTGGAGACAATTATGAGCAAAGATTTCGGTCAATTATTGGTAGAAGGCAAGAATGTCGTAAAAGACTTCCCAATAAGCAGTACCACAATTCAAACCCCAATGATGCGTGCGATTAACGACGTATCATTCAAGATGTATAAAAGTCGCGGCCTAGCTGTGGTTGGTGAGTCAGGTTCAGGCAAATCAACAACAGCAAAAATGATCGCAAAAATGTACGCGCCTTCGGGCGGTACGATCGAATACAAAGGTCGTGATATCCAAGAGATCTCAAGCAGAAAAGATCTTATGCACTACCGTGAAGGCGTGCAGATGGTATGGCAAGACCCGTTTGGTTCCCTGAACCCAACACATAACATCTTTCACCACATAGCTCGACCATTGTTGATCCACAAAAAAGTATCTCCGGGCAACAAGAAAGAGTTACAGGAACGTGTGTACGATCTTCTAGAGCAAGTTGGCTTAGTGCCACCACAAGCAACGGCAGAGAAGTACCCTCATCAACTCTCTGGTGGTCAGCGTCAACGTGTCAACCTAGCCCGTAACATTGCAGTTGGTGCAGAAGTTGTATTAGCCGATGAACCAACATCGATGCTTGATGTATCGATTCGTGCTGGTGTTTTGAACCTGATGGAAGAAATGAAGTTTGAGAAACAAATGTCTCTACTTTACATCACCCACGATATCGCAACCGCTCGTTACATTGCTGAAGATCTTTCAGTGATGTACGTAGGACACATGGTGGAATGGGGCGATACCGATGATGTGATTGCTAACCCTCAGCATCCTTACACCCAACTGCTTGTTTCTGCGGTTCCAGATCCTAAAAAATCGATCCACGAACAACTCGCAGGCAACAAAGGTGAGATCCCTCTTTGGACACCAGTCTCAGCAGGTTGCCCATTTGCAGGCCGTTGCACTCATGCAATGGACAAGTGTAAAGAGCAGTTACCAGGGGTTACGCAGTTAGCTGATAACCACTTTGTGCGTTGTTACCTACACGAAAGCTAAGCAATAAAACCAAGTTAGGGTCTGCGGGCCCTAACTATTTATATCCAAAACATTTTATATCCAAAACATTCAAGTACCTAGCCAATAGAAACTAGGACTGTCGGAGAATATTGATGCTGTTATTGACCAACCATATTGGCTACGAATCCACGGCTCCAAAGCAGGCTATTCTGCAAACGAAGAAAGCTCGCTTATCAAGTACGACTGCACTTTTGGTGTGTGCCGACAACCATATCACTGTCGGAAGTTTTGATGTGGTTAAACAAGGCCGCGTAGCAAATTGGCATCAAGGGCAATTCTTCACTATCGATTTCAGTTCAGTCACTGGATCTGGTCGCTACTACCTACGCTTTGACAATCTGCGCTCTGAAGTATTTGAGATTGGTAGCAACCTATTAATGAACCACACATTTTCTGATGTGCTTCATTACTTTAAGTCACAACGCTGTGGCGGTAGTTTCGACAAAAAAGATCGACAAGCACAAATTATGGGCACTGACAGATACGTCGATGTCCACGGTGGATGGTATGACGCATCAGGTGATGTAAGTAAGTATTTTAGCCACCTATCTTATGGTAACTACCTTAACCCACAACAAATTCCAATGGTCGTTTGGAACATGCTAAAAAGCGTGCGCTTGACTAGCAATAACTCAGACTTTCCTAAATTCTCTATGACTCGTTTAGTGGAAGAAGCCCTATTCGGTGCCGATTTCTTAGTGCGTATGCAAGACGCTGACGGATACTTTTACATGACGGTATTCGACAAGTGGAGTAAAGACATCAATCAACGTGACATCTGCGCATACGCCACTCAAGAAGGTAACAAATCAACGGACTTGCAAGCGGGCTACCGACAAGGTGCAGGTGTTGCTATCGCCGCATTAGCTGCTGCATCTGAACTTGAAACCTCGGGCAGTTACTCGAGCCAAACTTATCTTGAAACTGCCGTTAGCGGTTATTGGCACCTAAAAGAACATAACCTGCAGTACCTAAACGATGGCGAAGAAAACATCATCGATGAATATTGTGCCCTACTCGCTGCCAATGAACTGTACCGAGTAACAGAGGACGATCAATACCTATTAGAAGCAAGAACTTGGGCTAGTCGCTTGATCGCACGTCAGCAATCTGATGATTCAGTTAAGCACTTTTGGTCAGCTAATGCTGATGGCTCTCGCCCCTATTTCCATGCAGCTGAAGCTGGCCTTCCTGTAATTGCTCTGTGCGAGTACATCGATAATGAAACTGACACTGAGTTGAAAGAACAAGCACGTGTGGTTGTTGAGCAAGCTTGTCAGTTCGAAATCAACATTACCGACAAAGTCATCAACCCATTTGGCTACCCAAGACAATACGTAAAATCTGTCGATGGTGATAAACGTGATGCCTTCTTCGTCGCTCAACAAAACGAAACTGGCTACTGGTGGCAAGGCGAAAACGCGCGTCTTGGCTCAATTGCGACCATGGCGTACTTAGTTCAACCACACATTCAAAATGCCGATCTTCAAAAGCGCTTAATCCAACTGTCACAAAACAGCCTTGATTGGATTTTAGGATTGAATCCTTACCACATGTGCATGCTTGATGGCCACGGTCATAACAACCCAGACTACCTACCACAGCTTGGTTTTTTCAATGCCAAGGGCGGGATCTGCAATGGCATTACGGCAGGGTTCGAAGACGAACAAGACATCGCATTCAACCCACCAGCACAGAAAGGCGACATGCTTCAAAACTGGCGATGGGGTGAACAATGGATCCCTCATGGAGCGTGGTATTTGCTAGCAACGGCTGCGCAATTCAACTTCCTAGCACAAAGTAAGGAGCAATAATCATGACGCTTTACTACGTAGGTATTGATGGTGGCGGTACATCTTGCCGTGCTCGCATTCGTGATGACCAAGGCAAACTCATTGGTGAAGCGAAAAGTGGCAGTGCCAACATCCTTTTGGGTGTCGATGTTGCAATGAGTTCAATTGTTGATGCGATTACTAAAGCCGCACAACAAGGGCAACTCAACTCTAACGATTTTTCTAATATGCATGTTGGTTTGGCGCTAGCTGGTGCTGAACAGAAGTCAGCATGGCTCGACTTCATGGCACAAGCACACCCTTTCGCAAGTATGACACTCAATACAGACGCCTATGGTGCATGTATTGGTGCACATAATGGCCAAGACGGCGCGATCATGATTGGTGGTACAGGTTCATGTGGTATCTACCTAAACAACGGCGAACAACACGTGGTTGGTGGTCGTGAATTTCCAATTTCTGACCAAGGCGGCGGCGCAGTGATGGGCCTTCGTTTAATTCAGCAAGTTCTACTCGCTGAAGATGGCATTCGTAACAAAACCCCACTGACTCAACATGTTATGAATCATTTCAATAATGATGTTGATGCGATCGTGGCATGGTCAAAAGGCGCGATTCCAAAGGATTACGGTCAATTCTCACCCGTCATTTTTCAACTGGCAAATGAAGGCGATGAACTGGCTATAGAGATGCTTAAGCAGACTGCAGCCGATATCGAAATGTTTGTATTAGCGCTGCATCGAAAAGGCGCTGACAAGGTGTGCTTAATGGGAAGTATCGCTGAGCGTATTCTCAACTGGCTATCACCACCAGTACAACAATGGATCGTTAAACCTCAATTTGACGCTATCGAAGGCGCATTGATGTTTGCCGGCAAGTCACAACACAACTTGTATCAACAGGCTTAGCAGGGAAGTTATATGAATTATCGCATCGACTTAGCTGTTCTTTCTGAACAAAAAAATAACTGCCGATTTGGCCTTACGGTACATAACTTAAGTGACCTCGACGTAAAAGATTGGTCTCTGCACTTTGCATTTGATCGTTTCATCCTTCCAGAGAGTTTATCGCAAGGAGAGCTGACTCAAGTTGGCAGCTTTTGCTCGTTCAAACCAAGTTCTTCAGTATTAAAGGCCAACAACCATTACTACCTTGAATTCAGTATTCAAAGCGCCCCATTCCGCTTCTATTCTGATGGCCTTAACGATGCCTTTATCCAGTCACATCATGATGGAGAAACATCGGTACTGCCTGTCGCGATATCACCCATAGTACTGGCTTCGCCATACCGTGAACGCAATCAAATACCTGAAGTTAACGCTTCTGAGATAGCATTGATTCCTCAACCAAATCAGATCGAACTCAAGCAAGGTAGTTTCGCGCTAAGCTGTGGATGCAAGATTGAGGTTCAATCTCACCTTGCAGATAAAGCCGTCTCTTGGTTGCAGCAAGAATTACTTTCTACCTTTGAACTGTCGATTTCGAATGAGCTTCCAACTGAACTTTCAAAAGACGAAAGCGGCGACATTCTATTTCGCAGCAATCCAACATTAGACGAAGCAGAATACAAACTCCGCATTACTGAACAACAAATAATTGTTGAATCAGGTAGCCAGTCTGGGTTTACACACGCCGTGGCAAGTCTGATTCAATTGATTCAACAACTGGATGCCGAAAATTTTTCTATTCCATGCTGCAAAATCGCCGATCACCCTCGCTTTAAGTACCGAGGCATGATGTTGGACTGCGCGCGTCACTTCCACTCAGTAGAGCAAGTGAAGCGTTTAATCAATCAACTGGCGCACTACAAGTTCAACGTATTTCATTGGCACCTAACTGACGATGAAGGTTGGAGAATTGAGATTAAGAGCCTGCCTCAGCTGACTGAAATCGGCGCTTGGCGCGGTCCTGATCATGCATTAGAACCGCAATACACCCACCTTGCGGATAACTATGGCGGCTTCTACACGCAGCAACAGATTCGTGAAGTCATTGAATACGCAGAGCAACGCAGCATCACGGTGATCCCAGAGATCGATATCCCAGGACACTGTCGCGCCGCAATAAAGTCGCTGCCTGACATGCTGGTAGAGCAAGCCGACACTACTCAATACAAGAGTATTCAGCACTACAACGACAATGTACTAAATCCAGGCTTGCCAGGTACTTATCAGTTCCTAGATGCTGTGATTGAAGAAGTCGCAGAACTTTTCCCTAGCGAATTGATTCACATGGGCGCAGATGAAGTACCACCGGGCGTGTGGACCAACAGCCCTGCCGCTCAAGCACTGATGAAAGAGCACCAGTATCAAGACAGCAAAGACCTACAAGGCCACCTATTCCGCTATGCCGAGAACAAACTCAAACAACTTGGTAAGCGCATGGTGGGCTGGGAAGAAGCACAGCACGGCGACAAGGTGAGCAAAGAGACCATCATCTATTCATGGCTCAGTGAAGAAGCCGCTATCAATTGTGCTCGCCAAGGCTTTGATGTGGTGCTGCAACCAGCACAGTTTACCTATCTCGACATGACCCAAGATTATGCACCGGAAGAACCGGGCGTAGATTGGGCTGCCGTTATCCCCTTAGAACAAGCTTATACCTACGAAGCCCTCGCTGAGATATCCGACACCGATCCAATTCGTAAGCGGATCCGCGGAATTCAGAGTGCTCTATGGTGTGAGATCGTTACCAATCAAAAGCGCATGGATTACATGGTATTTCCAAGAATTAGCGCTTTAGCTGAAGGATGTTGGACACATAAAAACAACCGAAACTGGCTAGATTACCTATCTCGCCTAAAGGGCCACCTGCCATTACTCGACAGACTCAATGTTGATTATCGCAACCCTTGGAAAGCTCAATAAAACGAAACCAAAGCACACTCAAGTCGAGTACTTGCTTCCCCTGATTAAGGTGCTCAGTCAGATTCGACTCAGCATCACTATTTAAAAATTAGCTGCATAGATGCAGTTTGTTAAAAAGGAAATGACAATGAAATACGGCTATTTCGATAACGACAATCGCGAATACGTCATCACTCGCCCTGATGTACCAGCACCTTGGACCAATTACCTAGGTACTGAAAAGTTTTGTACCGTAATTTCGCACAATGCGGGCGGTTACTCGTTCTACAATTCTCCGGAATACAACCGTGTTACTAAATTCCGTCCAAACGGCACCTTCGACCGTCCAGGACACTATGTTTACCTGCGTGATGATGAGACGGGCGATTACTGGTCTATCTCTTGGCAGCCTGTGGCAAAGAGCCTAGATGAAGCGAACTACGAAGTACGCCATGGCCTGTCATACTCTAAGTTCAAGTGTGAATACAGCGGTATTACCGCAACTAAAACGCTATTCGTTCCTAAGGGTGAAGATGCAGAAGTTTGGGACGTCGTGCTGAAGAACAACACTGACAAGCCAAGAACCATCAGCACTTTCTCATTTGTTGAGTTCTCTTTCAGCCACATCCAATCTGATAACCAGAACCATCAGATGTCTCTGTACTCTGCAGGCACGTCTTACCAAGAAGGTGTTCTGAAGTACGACCTGTACTACAACACTAACGACTTTGAAGGCTTCTACTACCTAGCTTCAACTTTCTCACCAGACAGCTACGATGGCCAACGTGACAACTTCCTAGGCATGTACCGTGATGAAGCAAATCCAATTGCGGTTGAAAACGGTAAGTGTTCTAACAGCGCTCAAACCTGTTACAACCACTGTGGTTCTCTGCACAAGCAATTTACGATTCAACCGGGTGAAGAAGTTCGCTTTGCTTATGTACTCGGTATCGGTAAAGGCAACGGTGAACGCCTACGTGAGAAATACCAAGATACAGCAAACGTCGATGCCGCTTTCCAAGGTATCAAAGATCACTGGGACGAGCGTTGCAACAAATTCCAAGTTAAGTCGCCAAACGAAGGCTTAGACACCATGATCAACACGTGGACGCTATATCAAGCGGAAACCTGTGTGGTTTGGTCTCGCTTTGCTTCATTCATTGAAGTTGGTGGCCGTACTGGCCTTGGCTACCGTGATACTGCGCAAGACGCCATCTCAGTACCTCATGCCAACCCACAAATGACCAAGAAACGTATTATCGACCTGCTTCGTGGCCAAGTGAAAGCCGGCTACGGTCTACACCTATTCGATCCAGACTGGTTTGATCCAGAGAAAGCAGACGTTGAGCCATCGAAATCACCAACGGTTGTTCCAACGCCTTCAGACGACGATAAGATCCACGGCATTGAAGACACCTGTTCTGATGATCACTTATGGATCGTTCCAACCATCATCAAATATGTAATGGAAACAGGTGAACACGACTTCTTTGATGAAGTAATTCCATACGCAGACGGTGGCGAAGCGACAGTTTACGAACACATGAAAGCGGCACTGAACTTTTCTGCAGAATACGTGGGGCAAACAGGTATCTGTAAGGGCCTTCGTGCAGACTGGAATGACTGTTTGAACCTTGGTGGTGGTGAATCTTCAATGGTTTCATTCCTGCACTTCTGGGCTCTACAAGAATTCCTAGACCTGGCTAAGTTCCGTAATAACGATGCTGACGTTACTAAATACACAGAAATGGCCGCGAACGTACGTGAAGCCTGTGAAACACACCTATGGGATGACGAAGGTGGCTGGTACATCCGTGGTCTAACAAAAAATGGCGACAAGATCGGTACCGCTCAACAAGCTGAAGGTCGTGTACACCTAGAGTCGAACACGCTAGCGGTTCTATCTGGCGCGGTTTCTCAAGAGCGTGGCGAGAAAGCGATGAACGCTGTTGATGAGAACCTATTCTCTGAATACGGCTTGCACCTAAATTCTCCTTCATTCGCAACACCAAACGATGATATCGGCTTTGTGACTCGCGTTTATCAAGGCGTAAAAGAGAATGGCGCAATCTTCTCTCACCCGAACCCATGGGCTTGGGTAGCAGAAGCGAAGCTAGGTCGTGGTGACCGTGCTATGAAGTTCTACGACGCACTGAACCCGTACAACCAAAACGACATGATTGAAACGCGTTATGCAGAACCCTACTCGTACGTGCAGTTCATCATGGGTAAAGACCACCAAG
>NZ_JBFRLX010000063.1:0-21376 GCF_041470165.1 Vibrio sp. 10N.286.46.A8 | reverse complement strand
AATTTAAATAGTACAGAGTTACTATTGTTCCCATCAATCGGACGAGCTTTAAATAACGTTGGAACTGGCTCTATATGCGTTTCATCACCAAAGTAGTAACTGAAACGAAAGTACTTTGGAAAATAATGAAGAAACTCTTTAAGATCAAAGAAATAAGATGTATAGCCTTTTCGAGAATAATTACCAATCTCGCAGCTTAGACTAGCCTTATCAAAATCGCCGAGCCCTTTCACATAATAATTTACTCTGGTTTTTATATAGTCAGCTTGACCGGAATATGACTTTTCCAGCTTTTCAAACTGTTTTGAAAAATACAAACGAGGTGCGATAGAGAGCAAGGCATGTTTTAGATAATAAAATATCTTCATAGTTTCTCTTTATATTTTATTTTTGCGTAATGTAACGAAGGCAAAGTCAGCAGCCATAGGTAAGGAATTATCAACAAAGCTCTAGAGGTAGACTCTGCCTTTAGAAATGAAGACGACAAATTCCACAATAATACCCGTAATTTTATCAGATAAAGTGCCCTAGACACAGCTTCAAGTGATATCAACTTCTGTATTGAGAAGGACACATCTATACCTGACAGCTAGAGCAATAAAACGTGTTTCTTTGCCCTATTTTAAGTTCCTGAATCAGCTCTTCACAGTTAGGACACTGTTCACCAGCCTTACCATAAACCTGCAGCTCTTGAGCAAAATATCCCGGTTTTCCATCCGCTTGGGCAAAGTCTTTTAGCGTTGTTCCACCCTGTCTGATAGCCGTCGCGAGTACTTGCTTGATCTCTTTGGTTAACAAGAGCCACTCTTGTTTTGTAACCTTACTTGCAGAGCGCAAAGGATTAATACGTGAAGAAAATAGCGCTTCATTGGCGTAGATATTACCCACACCGACCACTACTTTGTTGTCCATGATGAACTGTTTGACGGCAACCTTACGCTTTTCTGCTTTCTCAGCAATGTAATCTGCGTTGAAGTCGTCAGTTAGTGGCTCAGGACCAGAACCCAGTAATACTGTATGTATTTCATCAGGCGCCGACCATAACCACGCACCAAAGCGACGCGGATCGTTGTAACGCAATATCTTGCCATTGGTTAGCTTAAGATCCACGTGGTCGTGTTTTGCTGGCGGGAAATCTGCGTCTAACACGCGCAGTGAGCCAGACATACCAAGGTGCACAATGGCTGTTCCGGTATCAGTTTCTATCAATAGGTACTTAGCTCGGCGTGAGATAGAGCGAATCACCTGCCCTTCTAATTTCTTAAGTTCTTGAGGGATATCCCAACGCAGTTTAGGTGTACGAAAAGTCAGAGTTTTAATCGTCTCGCCAACTAAATGAGGCGAGATCCCCATGCGGCTTACTTCAACTTCGGGTAATTCAGGCATAGTTAGTCGTCCGATTTAGGTGGTTTGTCTGATATAGATAGCTTGTCTGCTTTAAAGAGATGGTCTGATTTAAATGAATCTTCTGAGCCAAAGCTTGGAAACAAGTAACTCTCTTCAATAGACACCGCCAACCACTGATCATTCCAGTTTTTTAGCAACCAAAACTCAGCAAGCTGATAATAGGTAATACGCTGTGGCTCTTCTTGGTCTTGATACCAAACTTCAATGGTGTACGGCGTATTAAGCTGGGGAGTCAGGTCAGTATAAGTTTTAGCGTCGACTTCCGTGCCTACTAGCTGTTGCCAGCGTTGCGATAACTCTTGGGCACTCACACTTTGCTCTGAGACAGACTCTTTCATTTGATAAACCCAATGGCCGTCTTCTTGCACTACCGACCACTTAGTAAAGTGTAAGGCTTGAAGTTCTGCTTTTGGGTTTAAAAGATAAGGGTAAGGGCTGCTTGCCTGAAGTTCAGGCTCAGGTTCGATAAGGTACGTTTTGATCAATGTTGGAAGGTTTAGCACCCCAATAAAAGCGATCACGCTTAACATGAGTATGTTGTTCCATCGACGTCCACGATATCTCATCTGATTCTGCTCATCTAACCTATTGAGTGTTCAGTATATCGTGAAAATGGCGACACATTCTATCCTGAGTAATTTTCTATCACATAAGCTCATCGGCAAGTGTAACGTCTGTACGGTAGGTGCCAAATTGAGCCAATAATGCTTACCCTTATCAAAAACACTGGGGCTTCCCAAATTTTGGGCATAAAAAAACCCAGCTATAAGCTGGGTTTTTAATTTATTCTTCTATAAAAGAAGAGACAAAGGGGCTATCAATTACTTGATTTTAGCTTCTTTGTACATAACGTGCTGGCGAACTACTGGATCAAACTTTTTGATCTCAAATTTGCCTGGCATGTTACGCTTGTTCTTGTCAGTTGTGTAGAAGTGACCAGTTCCAGCAGAAGATACTAGACGGATTTTCTCACGAATGCCTTTAGCCATTGCTTAATTCCTCTTAAACGTTTTCGCCACGTGCACGGATATCAACAAGAACAGCATCGATGCCTTTCTTATCAATAATACGCATGCCTTTAGCAGTTAGACGTAGTTTAACAAAACGTTTTTCGCTCTCTACCCAGAAACGGTGAGTTTGTAGGTTCGGCAGAAAACGACGCTTGGTAGCATTGCGTGCGTGTGAACGGTTGTTACCCGTTACTGGACGCTTACCAGTTACTTGACATACTCGGGACATGAATGTCTCTCCAAATCGTTTCAGCTCGATATCAACCTTGGTGGCCGAACCTCTCTATCAATTCTGAAAATAGAGGTAAAAACCATAATGGAAAATCCATTCAAGGCTATCAAAGGTCGCGTATTATACTAACTTGACATGCATTGCTCAAGACCCGAACAGATCCTTTTTAAGGATTTCGTGATCTTTTTTTGAACAGGGCAGCTATTTGAGTAATCAGAGCTGATTTAAGGTTCTAAAATGTGGGCGGAATGATAGCAGATTTAACGCAACTAACAACCTAAAATGTGATTCAAATCCATCCGCGCTCTGCAAAAGAGATAACTTCGCCATCTCCAACGACAAAATGGTCGAGAATTCGGATGTCCACCAGCGCCAATGCGTCGGTTAATCTACGTGTAATTCGCCTATCTGCTTGGCTTGGCTCCGCGACACCGGAAGGATGGTTGTGCGCTAGGATTAAAGCGGCTGCATTATGATGAAGTGCCCGTTTAACCACTTCTCTCGGGTAAACAGATGCTTCATCGATGGTTCCTTCAAACATCACTTCATCTTTTATTACTCTGTTTTGGTTATCTAGGAACAGTATATAGAAGGCTTCTCGCTGGCGATCACGCAATATACTCGAAAGATACAACTTGGTGTGACTTGGGCTAGTTAGTGCATCCCCTCGAGATAAAGTCTCGGCCAAATAACGTTGCGTCATCTCCAAAACAGCCTGCAACTGGACATATTTCGCCTGCCCCATCCCTTTATGGGCACAAAACTCAGCCTCCGTTGCAGAAAAAAGATGGCGAAGCGAACCAAAATCTTTGATCAACTTGTCTGATAGCTCTAAAACATTCATTCCTTGTGTGCCCGTTCGAAGAAATATCGCTAACAACTCCGCATCACTTAAGGAGTCGGGGCCTCTACTCAGTAACTTTTCTCTTGGCATCGACTCAACAGGCATTTTACTTATAGGCATATAAAGGCTATCTAGGGTGATGAATACGATCCATCAGCCTAAACCGTTTGTCTACGGAGAGCTTCCACTGCGTTATAAAGAAGACTAATGCCTAGCAAAACCGTGTAATTGATAAGTTTGATAACATCAACTTGATGAGTGTCAAACCTGTTCCAATTCTGCTTCTAGGCACTAATCCTTTGTTCTGATATCGTTAGTCCCAGAGAAATTAAGGAACAGAATCATGCAAACATTGGTTAATCAACTGGATAACGCTGACCAACAAGGCCTAGCTGGAAAAAAAATCCTACTTGGCATTAGTGGTGGTATCGCAGCTTATAAATGTGCCGAACTGACTCGACGCTTAATCGAACGTGGTGCGCAGGTACAAGTCGTCATGACTAATGCGGCTAAGGAGTTCATTACTCCTCTCACCATGCAAGCTGTCTCTGGAAGGCCAGTGTCTGATAGTTTGCTTGATCCTGCTGCTGAAGCTTCCATGGGGCACATCGAACTGGCGAAATGGGCTGACCTAGTCTTATTAGCACCCGCAACCGCAGACCTTATTGCGCGTATGGCCGCAGGCATGGGTAACGACCTACTGACCACTTTGGTTTTAGCAACCGATGCGCCAGTTGCGGTATCCCCAGCAATGAACCAACAAATGTACAGCCACCCTGCAACTCAAGAGAACATCGCAACGCTAAAACGTCGTGGATGTGAAATCTGGGGTCCGGCAGCTGGTGAACAGGCCTGTGGCGATGTTGGTATGGGGCGTATGTTAGAGCCAATGCAACTGGTCCATCGTTGTGAAGACTTCTTCCAACCTAAACCTCTGACTGGCCGTTCGGTGTTAATTACTGCGGGTCCAACTCGCGAAGCGATCGACCCAGTTCGTTACATTACCAATCATAGCTCGGGCAAGATGGGCTATGCACTGGCTGAAGCGGCCGCGAAACAAGGTGCTACGGTAACTCTAATTAGTGGCCCTGTATCACTCGCGACACCAAATCAGGTTAATCGCATTGATGTAGACAGCGCACAACAGATGTTTGATGCCGTGAATGCCAATGCTGCTCAGCATGATATTTTCATCAGCTGCGCTGCGGTTGCTGATTACCGCCCAGAGACCATTGCAGACCAGAAGCTTAAAAAAGTCGATGGTAAAGATGACATGACCATTCAAATGGTTAAGAACCCAGACATTGTGGCTTCCGTTGCCTCAATGATCGAAGATCGTCCATTTACTGTCGGCTTCGCAGCAGAAACTCAAGATGTCGAGAAGTATGCGCGCGGAAAATTGGAAAGAAAGAACCTCGACATGATTTGCGCCAACGACGTTTCTGTCGAAGGCCAAGGCTTCAATACCAGTAGTAATGAGTTGCACCTTTATTGGAAAGGTGGCGATAAATCTCTACCTCTAGATAGCAAAAACTCTCTTGGTTTCCAGATCCTTAATCAGATCCAACAGCTTATTGACGTATAAACGCACAAATTTTACCCTGACAATACGCTGACACCTCTCGATTCTGTTGACCTAGGTCTTACAAAACTAGGAACAGAATTGAATGGTGTTTATAATCCTTCTTCACTCAATCCTCATCTTTAGGAAAGGAAGTAAATAGATGGCCGGTACTCGAAAATCAAACCGTCGTGAAGAAATCCTGCAAGCTCTAGCACAAATGTTGGAATCGACCGAAGGCGCTTCTCGTATCACAACGGTAAAGTTGGCCAAGCAAGTTGGTGTTTCTGAAGCTGCGTTATACCGCCACTTCCCAAGCAAAGCTCGCATGTTTGAAGGCTTGATCGAGTTCATTGAAGAAGCGTTGATGTCTCGAATCAACCGTATTCTAGATGAAGAGAAAGACACACTAGAGCGCATACGCCTAGTGCTACAACTTATCTTGGTTTTCTCAGAACGTAACCCAGGCCTGACTCGAATTTTATCGGGTCATGCTCTAATGTTTGAAAATGAACGCCTACGCGATCGCATCAATCAGCTTTTCGAACGTATTGAGACACAACTTCGTCAAATTCTACGAGAAAGAAAGCTTCGTGAAGGGAAGTCATTCCCGGTTGATGAAAAAATCTTAGCGGCTCAATTGTTAGGTCAGGTTGAAGGAAGTTTAAATCGATTTGTTCGCTCGGACTTCAAATATCAACCGACAGAAAACTTTGATGCTTATTGGGCTCTACTCAGCGCTCAGATTAAGTAAACTCAATATCTTAAGTGATGGTTATGACGACGAAAAACTCTCCTGCAAGTAGCACGGTACAACACGTTATTAATAAGCCACCTTTTACCCTAGCACTACTGCACCCTAAATATTGGGGAGTTTGGTTTGGCTTTGGGTTACTGGCTTTTATAGTCAACATTCTACCTTACCGAGTATTACTACTATTAGGCCGTTCGTTAGGTGCTCTTGGTGCCCGCTATGGAAAAAAACGCGTAGCGGTAGCGACACGTAACTTGGAATTAGCCTTCCCCGATAAGCCAGCAGATGAAGTCGCGGCTATGGTCAGCGAGAATTTTAAAAATACTGGTATGGCATTGGTTGAAACCGGTATTACGTGGTTTTGGCCAACATGGCGCTTCAAGCGCATCCTAGTTGATAAAGATACCGAAGTTCTTCGTAGTCATCAGGCTAACGGTAAAGGCGTTCTACTATGTTGTGTTCATGCCTTGAATCTAGAGATCACAGCCCGAGCAATGCCGATCTTGGGTATTCCTGGCCTAGGTGTTTATCGCCCGCATAACAACCCAGCTTATGAGTTCATTCAATACCGCGGTCGAACTCAAAACGGCAACCGTCTAGTTCACCGTAAAGACGTAAAACGTATGATCCGAAGACTGCGACAAGGTGAGACCCTTTTCTACCTCCCTGATCATGACTACGGTCGCAATAAATCTGTATTCGTACCTTTCTTTGCAGTAGAGGATGCAAGCACCACCACTGGAACCAGCATTTTGGCTTACACCAGTCGATGCGCGGTCGTTATTGGGTCTGGCTTTAGAAATGCCGACGGAAAATATGAAATCATGGCCGACGAATCAATCGAAGATAACTATCCGCAGAAAGATGAAAAAGCGGCAGCAGCGTATATGAACCGCTATCTTGAGAAGATTATCTTAAGAGCCCCAGAACAATGGATGTGGCTACACAAGCGCTTCAAAACCATGGAAGATCCAGAAGCGGAAAAAGGCATTCGTTACAAGTAAGCGAGCCTTGTTCTGTCCAATAAGATTTAAGTAAAAAAATGCCCGAAAGAGTTTCATCTCTCGGGCATTTTTCTTTTTTAAGCTCTAAACCTAAGGCACTAAACCATTAGGTTCAACTTCTTCAGCTTACGAATTAGATTCCGTATTGAGTTCGGTACGCTTTTACTGAATCAAGATGTGCTGCGTCTGTGCCTTTCTCTTCAAGAAAAGTCACTAAATCAGTCAGGCTAACGATTGAGATAATCGCACAGCCGAAGTCGCGCTCTACTTCCTGAATCGCAGACAACTCGCCTTTGCCCTTCTCTTGACGGTCGATAGCAACAAGCACACCCGCTAAGTCAGCGCCGTTTGCTTGGATGATTTCCATCGACTCACGGATTGCAGTACCTGCAGTGATCACGTCATCCACTAACATGATGCGACCTTCAAGTTCGCTACCGACTAGGTTGCCACCTTCACCGTGGTTCTTTGCTTCTTTACGGTTGAAGCAGTAAGGCGTGTCCACATCGTGGTGATCAGCAAGTGCAACCGCTGTTGTTGTTGCGATTGGGATACCTTTGTATGCAGGGCCAAATAGTACATCGAACTCAATACCTGAATCTGCTAATGCTGCTGCGTAGAAGCGACCTAAGCGTGCTAGGTCACGACCTGTATTAAACAATCCAGCATTGAAGAAGTAAGGGCTCTTACGGCCAGACTTTAAAGTAAACTCACCAAACTTAAGTACTTCTTTCTCTAGTGCAAATTCAATAAATTCACGTTGATATGCTTTCATGTTCTTCCTCTACGTTTATTCAATAAAACTTAACTTACGCTCTGCACTACCCTTTCGGGTTTTACAGACAAAAAAATAGCTCCTTGTGAAAGGAGCTATCTAAAAACTATTCTGCTAACGCCGACTTCTGCGCTTCAACAATATCGGCAATGCCCTTATTCGCCAGGGCTAAAAGCTGCATCAGCTCTTCGTGGCTGAACGGTTCGCCTTCTGCGGTGCCTTGAATCTCAATCATCTTACCGTCTTCCGTCATTACAACGTTCATATCGGTATCGGCTGCTGAGTCTTCAACGTACTCAAGGTCACACAGTGCTTGTGCACCAACGATGCCCACTGAAACTGCCGCTACGTGGCCTTTCATTGGGTTCTTCTTCAGTTTGCCGCTTGCTAGTAGGCTGTTGATAGCATCAGCCATTGCAACGCTTGCACCTGAGATAGAAGCAGTACGAGTACCGCCGTCTGCTTGGATAACATCACAATCGACAGTGATCATGATTTCACCCATTACTTTCAGGTCAACAACAGCACGTAGGCTACGAGCGATCAGACGTTGGATTTCCATCGTACGACCACCTTGCTTACCGCTCGCCGCTTCACGACGGTTACGAGTGTGCGTCGCACGTGGAAGCATGCCGTATTCAGCCGTTACCCAACCCTTTCCTTGGCCTTTCAACCAACGCGGTACGTTTTCTTCTACCGTCGCATTACATAGAACTTTAGTGTTGCCGAACTCAACTAATACAGAACCTTCAGCATAAGCAGTGTAGTTACGAGTAATTTTAATTGGACGAATTTGATCTACAGCGCGGTCATTTGGACGCATTGGTATCTACCTTATTAACAGTCTGAAGTGATTTACTATCGAAAGAGTGCATCACCTAAGAAAGGGGTGAGACAGTTTTGATTGGGGCAAGATTATATAGCAGTTTATCTTTCAAATCTATTTACCATTCAAAGTGGCCTACTACTTAAGGCGACTTACGACTCAAAGATACTTACCGTGAAGGCTATTTATAACGGAAAATCGACAAGCTTCGGGAGCACACCATATCGTGATACTATGCGTGCGCGTTATTTTCAGAATGATAAAAGACAGGAAAATTCGATGATTTATAGTATGACCGCGTACGCGCGCAAAGAAGTAAAAGGCGATTGGGGTACAGCAGTATGGGAAATCCGTAGTGTAAACCAACGCTACCTAGAAACTTACTTCCGTATGCCTGAACAGTTCCGTGGTTTAGAGCCAATCTTACGTGAGCGTTTCCGTAAGCGTCTAGCTCGCGGCAAGGTTGAATGTAACCTACGTTTTGAAGCAAACCCAGCAGCGAAAGGCGAGCTAAGCATTAACGAAGGTTTGGCTCAGCAAGTAATCAATGCTGCTAACCAAGTAATGACGATGACAGGTGAAGACAGCCGTTTGAACCCATTCCAAATCATGAACTGGCCTGGCGTAATGGAAACGCCAGAGCAAGACATGGATGCCATCAACAAAGATCTACTTGAAGCATTCAACGATGCAATCGCAGAGTTCATTGACGCTCGTGCTCGTGAAGGCGAAAACATGAAAGCGCTCATCGTTCAGCGTTTAGATGCAATCACTGAAGAAGTCGTTAAAGTTCGTGCACGCATGCCTGAGATCCTAGAATGGCAACGTGAGCGTCTTCTTACCAAATTTGAAGATGCGAAGATTGAACTTGAAGGTTCTCGCGTTGAGCAAGAGCTTATCCTACTGGCTCAGAAGTCAGACGTAGCAGAAGAACTAGACCGCCTAGACTCTCACGTGAAAGAAGCGAATGTAGTATTGAAGAAAGGTGGCGCTTGTGGCCGTAAACTTGACTTCATGATGCAAGAGTTCAACCGTGAATCAAACACGCTAGCATCTAAGTCTATCAGCACAGACATCACAGCATCGGGCGTTGAGCTTAAAGTTCTTATCGAACAGATGCGTGAGCAGATCCAGAACATTGAATAACAGTTCGTCAGTAACACACTGTGGATAGCCACTAGCTGAATCAGTGTTGATTAGATCAAGATAAGCTCCTAGTTTTAGGGGCTTTTTTTATGGATACAATAATGACAATCAGGATGACTAAGTGAGCAGATTATTACGCAGGAGATGTACTTAGCACAAAAGATAGATACAGCGATAGATAGAACAGAGCAGGTGTGCAAAAGGATTTTTAATATTTAGAGGAGGTATTGCAAGTGGAGAAGAGTGTTACTGTAAAACTGAGGGAAAACTGGTTTTAGAGAGAAAGTGACGCAAGTTGCTAATGCAACCTGCGTCGACTTAAAATCTTATAGAGCTACAACGTTTGCAGCTTGAAGACCTTTTTGGCCTTGCTCTACTTCGAAAGACACTTGTTGGCCTTCTTTAAGAGTCTTGAAACCTTCAGAAGCGATTGCACGGAAGTGTACGAATACGTCAGCGCCGCCGTTGTCTTGAGTTAGGAAACCGAAGCCTTTCTCTTCGTTAAACCATTTTACTACGCCGTTTGTTTTGTTAGACATGATGTGTCCCTTATATAAAAATAAAAAATTAATCGCCAAAAGTGCGATGCGCTGAAAGCTTGAATTATTTAATGTATCTATGAAGCCAAGGGAAACACTGAGAATAACAATGAAGCAATACTAAGGGTTTTACTTTACAACTGGATGTTTCATTTAATAACCCTGAAAACAGAGCAAGCACATTCTTGGTGATCCTGACCAGGTTGTAAAGCGTTATTTGAATAAAATGACTATTTTTTGTTCAATTAACTTCTATTCAGCCCCACAACATCACTGAACTTCATTTACAAAGCTATGATCTGAAGAAATTTACTCTTCCGCGGTTTGGTTCGGACAACACACACGGCCAGTAATAATGTTCTACTAGAATCAAGAGTACGACAAAAGCAAAAACAAACGCCGCAACAGCACTCTCCACGTAACTAAACTACCAGTATCTTCACACCTAGTTCTCGTAAAGCATCAAGCACCTTAGGGTCAGCGCCGTCATCTGTAATCAATGTGTCAATCTGAGAAGCGGTAGCGAGTAACTTTCCACCATGCTTACCTACCTTGCTGCTATCTATCAGAGCCACAATACGATCACCATACTCCAGCAGTTTTTTCTCTGCCATATAGACCAATAGATCAGAGGTATGCACACCAGCTGTCGTAACACCCGTACCCGTAAAGAAGACAAAACGACTTTTATGGTCATCTGCTGCTTCTTCATCTGGAGAAATAGTGATCTGACGTTCGGGTAGATATTGGCCACCAAGTATGATGATACTTTGATGATCTTGACTAATCAGCTGATAAGCCAATGGCATAAAGTTCGTCACAACTTGCACATCACGATGCGCTAAATGCTCTCCCATCAAAAAAGTCGTATTGCTACCACTCACAATAATACTGTCGTGTTCTTCACACATATCTGCCGCAGCTTTAGCAATTCGCTTTTTCGCTACATAGCTTTCTATATCTGTTTCGCAGGGGATAAAGCTGCTTGGTGCATGAGTTGCGGCTAGGGACGAGTCAAAATTGATTACCTCTGCCCCATTACGGATTTTTTTCAGCCTCCCTTCTTCCGCCAACTTTGTAATGTCCCGACGAGCTGTAGATAAAGAGATATCTAACATCTTCACATAGTCATTTGTCGTTATAAACGTATGACTCGTTAGATGATCTAACAAGCTTCTATGACGCTGAGCTTCATTCATTGTTCATACCATTAAGTTCTTTTGAATTATTTTGACGCATTATGAACTTTTGAGCAATTAGATTCTCAAAATGAACTCCTTTGAATTAATTTGACTCTAAATGTGTGATCGAAACCATTATTTTGTTCATAATAAATCAAAAATGACTTTACGTGACCGCATTTGACCACATATAGTCAATTTGCGTCATGAGAAGTCACTGGAGAGTAAAATGAAATACCAAGCAGTAATGATTGATTTAGATGGAACACTGTTAAGTGATGCTGAGCAGATCTGCGTGACTAACAAACAAGCGATTTGTCTTGCCGTTAATAATGGATATCAGGTGAGCTTGGCGAGTGGTAGACCGCACCAGCTGATGATGCCATATGTTGACCAGCTTCAATTATCGCTACCAATCATCTGCTGCAATGGTGCCTATATTTATGACCCTAAAACACAACGTGTTCAACATCAGCACACAATTAGTCATGAATCACTAACGGGTCTGTTGAGCTTACTGAATGATGGACATTTCGCCTTCACCATCTATTCAAGTAAAGGCATCTTTGCTCAAAAAGAATCAACTCATACAAAGGGTTTAGAAAAAAAGGCTGAGGTTATTAATGCCGCAATGGAGCTGCAGATTATCCCAACGCTGACCGAACTCATCGCTCGCAGTGGCGATGTATACAAAGTATTAGTGTCTAGCCAAGACAAAGAATCTCTAAACCAGTTACGAGATTCCTTAAAAACGCACTTCCAAGCTGACTTATCAACACCGAATAAATTGGACATTACGTCTAAAGCAGCCACCAAAGGTCACGCTCTTCAACAGTGGCTAAATGACCAAAGAATTTCATCTCATAACACCATTGCTTTTGGGGATGGGGACAACGATGCCTCTATGTTCCGACTTGTCGGAGAACCTGTCGCAATGGCTAATGCCAGCCCTGCTTTAAAAGGCATGGCTAATCTAATTGTTACCAATAACAACGGCTGTGGAATTGGCCAGTACCTTCGCTTGATAGTGCAAGAAGGCCAACACACATGCCAAAACACTTTTAGTTACTAAGGATAAATCATGAAAAAAGTAAAAATTGCCGCAGGATTAGCACACGTAGATTACGGCCACATTGCAGACGTAGTGAAAGAAGTATCTGATGCTGGTGCCGATTACATCCACTGTGATGCAGCAGATATGCATGACCTGAAAAACCTGCAATTGATGGGGGGGCATCAAATTGTTGAAGGCATTCGTCCTTACACTGAAAAGCCAATTGAAGTTCACGCTTACTTCAAAGATTGCGACAAATTATTTATCGATAAAATCGCAGCTGCTGGTGCAGACATGCTGATTCTACCAGCTGAGCATTTTATCGGTGCTCCTCTGTGTTACATCATTAAGTACTGTCAAAACCACGGTATGAAATTTGGTTTAACCGTTGGTGCATTAACGCCAGTGTCATTTGTTAAAGAATCTATCTACTACCTAGACCGTTTACACATTGTTATTCACGGCATTACTGATGGCGATGATGAATGGTTATGGCGCAAATCTGCGATTGCAATGATCCGCGAAGCACGTGAACTCATCAACGAACGCAACCCTAACTGTGAGCTATGTGTAGATGGCGGTATCCGTAACCACAACATCGAAGAACTGCTTAATGAAGATATTGATGTGATGGTTGCATCGACAAATATCTTTGGCCACAAAGACGGCATCACAGCAGGCGTTCGTGACTTCCGCGCAGCAATCGACCAACTGGAAGATAAAGCAGCGGCAGATACAAAAGAAGTCGAAACCGTTTAAGTAATTGCCTAGCGCAGTTTCTATCGAATCGATGCGCCACAGCAATCTAGAAATAACGGTGCTAAACCTACCCCCCTCTATGCTCGGGTTTGGCACCACTACCAAGGATTAAACCATGACACAGTTTCAACACTATCAACCGACCAAGCTAACCTTTGGTGCGGGTGAGATTCAGAAAATAGGTCAGCTTATCGCTCAATATGGCACACGTTGCCTAGTAGTATCCGAACCTATTTTTGATGCAGTAAAGCCAGCCTATGACCGCATTTTTACTTTGCTTTCAGAGCAAGGAATTGAAGTGACTCATTTTGATGGTGTCGTACCGAATCCGCCTACAACCGTCGTTGAACTTGGCCGCCAAGTGGCCATCGGAAATAACTGTGATGTGGTTTTGGCTATTGGTGGTGGTTCATCGATTGATACAGCAAAAATCATTTCGGCAACGATCAATACAGAGTCTCTAGATTGGGCCCATTGGTTTGCCACTTATGATTCACCGTTTGGGGACGTCAACCCACTACCCGCGAAAGTCGTACCTTTGATCGCTGTACCTACAACATCGGGAACTGGCTCTCAAGTGACGCAAGCGGCAGTGATTACCGACCTTGAGCAACATGCAAAGCTAACACTGTTTCACCCTGAATTTTTCCCTTGTGAAGCGTTAATCGATCCAGAGCTCATGCTGACACTGCCTCCACGTATGACAGCTATGACCGGATTTGATGCTTTTTCACATGCGTTTGAATCATTTACGGGTACTCGACCATCTCCATTTGTTGATGGTATGGCGTTAGAAGCAATGAAGCTTGTCATTGATCACCTACCGAGTGTTGTCGACAACGGCGCAGATTTACATGGCCGTTGCCAACTCGCGAAAGCAGACACACTTGGCGGGATCTCGCTAGCTAATGGCGGTGCGGGGGCACCACACCCTTTAGGCGAAATCTTAGGTAGTAGCAAAACAAACCTACCACATGGGTTAACACTCGCAGTGGTTTATCCAGCTTATGTACAACTTCAATGGCGCAAGCAACCAGAGAGATTTGCTCAAGTGGCTGAGTTATTTGGTGCTGTGGGAAGTACCGAAGAAAAAGCTCAATCATTAGCGGCTGCTCTTGTGAAATTCCTTGAACGTATCGGTCTTGAATCGAACTTAACTCAAGTAGGTGTCACCAAAGAAGATGTTCAAAAGTTGGAGCCGGCTTTTTGCTTTGATCTACCACTAACCAGTGGTGAAGAAATGAAAAAAGTATTGCAGGCCAGTTTGGTTGAATAAGCGACAGTCACAAATTCACGTTTGTCATAATTAAAGAAAATGGAGATTGAAACATGGAATGCAAGAACAACACTTTAGGTCATACAGCTTTGAAATTGGAAAGAGAGGAATTCATTGCCAGTAACCTAAAAGCGTTGGTCTTTGACTTCGATGGCCTTCTCGTCGATACCGAAACCTGTATGTTCAAAGCCTGGGAAGCTTTGTTAAAACCATACGGCGTTGAAGTTTCGCCACTCCAGGTTGCTGGCCTAGTTGGGAGCTCAGCGCCAGCAACCTACCTTTATCAACTATTCAACAAAGCGTCGAATCAAAAGCTGTCCGATTCACAAATTCGCGATCGAGTGATCGCTCATGCCTACCAATTAATTGCTTCAATAACAGAACGAGAAGGTGTCCGTCAGTATCTAGACTTTGCTAAATCACACTCATTGAGCATTGCACTGGCCACCAGCTCAGAGGCTGAACATTACATGCCAATTCTGAATCGTTTGAACCTTACACCCTATTTTGACTGTTTTATCGGAGCAGAAGACATTGCCTCAGATAGACGGAAACCACATCCCGATGTGTATTTAGCGGCATTAGAACAACTCGGTGTATCTGCCCATCAAGCCATCGCTTTCGAAGATTCCCCTCCTGGAATTATGGCGGCTCGATCGGCAGGAATACCAACAGTTGCAGTAACCAATTTGCTCACTCGTCACCTCGATGTCTCGCTAGCCAACGTGGTGCTGAGTTCGATGAATGATCAAACGCTACTGCAATTGATAAACCAACTTACCGAGAATGAACGATGAATAAATTAGAACAACTGAAAAAGCACACCACTGTCGTTGCCGACACAGGTGATATTGATGCTATTGCTGCATTTCAACCTGAAGACGCCACAACCAACCCATCTCTAGTACTAAAAGCCGCAGAAATGCCGCAATACGATCACTTAATCGCCGATGCGATCACTTGGGCAAAAGCACAAAGCAACGACAAATCACAACAGTTGATCGACGCTGGAGACAAACTGGCGGTCAACATTGGTTTAGAAATTCTAAAAACGGTACCGGGGCGCATCTCAACAGAAGTTGACGCTCGTATGTCATTCGACAGAGTCGCAAGCTTGGCAAAAGCTCGAAAGCTTATCGGCATGTATAACGAAGCTGGCATCAGTAACGACCGAATCCTAATTAAGTTAGCGTCAACTTGGGAAGGCATTCGAGCAGCTCAAGAGCTAGAGAAAGAAGGCATCAATTGCAACCTAACGCTGCTGTTCAACTTTGCACAAGCCAAAGCCTGTGCAGAAGCCGGTGTATTCTTAATCTCACCTTTTGTCGGTCGTATCCTAGATTGGTACAAAACCAATACCGATAAAAAAGAGTACCTTCCTCATGAAGATCCTGGTGTCGTTTCAGTCTCTGAAATTTACAACTACTACAAAGATCATGGCTACAACACGGTTGTGATGGGCGCGAGCTTCCGCAATGCCGATGAAGTCCTAGCATTAGCGGGCTGTGACCGTTTGACCATAGGCCCTGCAATTTTAGACCAACTTGCAGCACAAGAAGGCTCTGTTGAGCGCCTACTCTTTGCCGACCGTGACACCATCAAAGAGACACCAACAGCTATGACTGAAGCACAGTTCCGCTGGGAGATGAACCAAGACCCGATGGCAACAGAAAAGCTCGCCGAAGGCATCCGTAACTTTGCAGTCGATCAAGGCAAGTTAGAAACCATGATCGAAGCACGCCTGTAGGAGAAGCAGAATGATTACACGAACTAAATTAGCTGACGCTATTCGCGTTCTAAGCATGGACGCTGTACAAAAAGCAGGCTCGGGCCACCCCGGAGCACCGATGGGCATGGCCGATATCGCTGAAGTTCTATGGCGTGATTTTCTAAAACACAACCCGAGCAACCCTAACTGGGCCGACCGCGACCGTTTTATCTTGTCGAATGGCCATGGCTCAATGCTTATCTATAGCTTGTTACACCTATCTGGTTACGAGCTATCAATGGATGACATCAAATCTTTCCGTCAATTACACAGTAAAACCGCAGGTCACCCTGAATACGGTTACGCTCCAGGTATTGAAACCACTACCGGCCCATTAGGACAAGGCATCACCAACGGTGTCGGCATGGCTTTGGCTGAAAAGGTTTTGGGTGAACAGTTCAACCGTGAAGACCACGATATTGTTGATCACCACACCTACGTGTTCATGGGTGACGGCTGCATGATGGAAGGTATTTCTCATGAAGCATGTTCACTTGCCGGTACGCTTGGACTAGGGAAACTGGTCGCTTTTTGGGATGACAATGGCATTTCGATTGATGGCGAAGTCGACGGGTGGTTCTCTGATGACACACCAAAACGTTTTGAAGCCTACGGTTGGCATGTTATTGCTGATGTTGATGGTCATAACGCTGATGATATTCACAAAGCAATTACTGAAGCTAAAACCGTAACAGATAAACCAACCTTAATTTGCTGCAAAACCGTGATTGGTTTTGGCTCACCAAACAAGTCAGCCAATCATGACTGTCATGGTGCTCCGTTAGGTGCTGATGAAGTCGCATTGGTTCGACTCAATCTCGGCTGGGACCATCCTGAATTTGAAATTCCTCAAGATGTATACCAAGCATGGGATGGGAAAGAGAAAGGACAAAGCAATGAAGATGATTGGCAAACACGTTTCAATGCTTATCAAGAGGCGCATCCAGAATTAGCCGCTGAGTTTTTACGTCGTAGCCAGAACCTATTACCTGAAAATTGGGATCAGCACACTCAAGATCTAATCCAGACTTTGCAAGCGAATCCACAAACCATCGCGACTCGCAAAGCATCACAAAATACTATTGAAGCATTCGGACCATTACTGCCAGAGTTTTTGGGAGGTTCTGCCGATTTAACCCCTTCAAACTTAACTAACTGGTCAGGCTCAAAAGCAATTACCGCTCAAGATGCGTCAGGAAACTACTTGAGTTACGGCGTTCGTGAATTTGCGATGTCTGCAATGATGAATGGCGTGGCGTTGCATGGTGGCTTTATCCCATACGGCGGTACGTTCTTGATGTTCATGGAGTACGCTCGTAACGCGCTTCGTATGGCAGCACTAATGAAGCAACGCAGTATCTTCGTTTATACCCATGACTCTATCGGTTTGGGGGAAGATGGTCCGACACACCAACCGGTTGAACAAATCGCATCGCTTCGACTTACCCCAAACATGAGCACTTGGCGTCCTTGCGACCAAGTAGAAACCGCGGTGGCTTGGAAGTCTGCTATCGAACGTTTTGATGGCCCAACGTCATTGATTTTCTCTCGCCAGAACCTTGTTCAATTCGAACGTGATCAAGACACGCTTTCCAATGTAGCGAAAGGTGGATACATCCTTTCTGACTGTGACGGTGACCCACAGCTGATTCTAATCGCTACGGGCTCTGAAGTAGCACTCGCCATGGAAGCAAAAGCACAACTCAGCCATGTTCGCTGCCGCGTAGTTTCAATGCCGGCCACCGATATTTTTGACGCACAAAGCGCGGAATACAAGGAACAGGTTTTACCAAGCCATGTTACAGCACGAGTTGCCATAGAGGCTGGTATCCGTGACTACTGGTTCAAGTATGTCGGGCTACACGGCGACATTGTGGGAATGACAAGCTTTGGTGAATCAGCACCAGCAGAACAACTCTTCGAAATGTTTGGATTTACAGTTGAAAACATCGTTGAAAAATCCCTAGCGGTTCTGGAGAAGTAATATGAGCATGGCACAACGCTTTATTGAAAACCAAAGCCAAGACTGCCTGCGAACTAAGGCTGCAAAAGTAGCCTTAGAGCAAGTCCTAAAAACGCTAACACCTTCTAGCGTGATTGGTATCGGCACTGGTGCAACAGTTGAAGTTTTCATTCAACTATTGAAAGAAAGTGGCGCTGAGTTTGCTCATTGCGTATCCAGTTCGGTTCGCTCAAGTCGAGCTTTATCCTCTGCAGGCCTGAATGAGATATCCATATCTGAATGTGGCCGTGTTGATTTCTACATTGATGGCATTGATGAAGGTCTTACAACCGGCATGACCGTGAAAGGTGGTGGTGCAGCACTGGCTCGTGAAAAAGTACTCGCGACGCTTGCTCTAAGCTTCATCACCATCGCAGATAGCGGTCGATTGGTCACTCAACTCGGAAAGTTCCCACTCCCTGTAGAGGTTTTACCTGCCGCACAAACCGCTGTGTTTAATGCCTTACAAAGCCTTGGTGGACACCCGACGTTGCGCCAAGACTGCACCACTGATAACGGCAATATCATTCTCGATGTTGCTTATTTGGACATCGCTGAACCAAAGCGATTAGAACTCCAAATTAACGCTATTCCTGGCGTCGTCGAGAACGGTATTTTCGCGCAAAGAACGGCCGATTTCATGGCTTTTTCGAATGCAGAAGGTACGTATTTATTATCAAAGCAACACGTTCAATAGCTGGGATTTATAATCAAAATGAGACCTCGCTTGCAAGTCTATTTACAAGCATGTCAGTAAGGATAATTTAGGAATAAAACATGACGGAAAGCAATTTTTCAGCTCAAACACTGCGCTATTTTGATTCAAATATTGAAACGTTTACGCGTGATCTATCTGAGCTAATTGCTATTCCGTCTGTACGAGATATCAGCAGCTGTTCACCCAATGCTCCTTTTGGTTTACCGATTAGAAACGCATTCGACTTTCTCATTAACTGGGCGAAACGAGAAGGGTTTGAAGTCCGTGATCATGATGGTTATGCCTTGGACATCAGCTTTGGCGAAGGCTTACAAGAAATCGGCATATTGCATCATGTAGATGTGGTAGAAGCCGGTAATTTGGACTCATGGTTAACCCCTGCATTTGAGATGCACCAACAAGGTGATGACTTATTGGGGCGAGGCGTTACCGACAACAAAGGCCCGTTAATGGCCAGTCTGTATATTCTCAAGATGTTTAAAGCGCTTGATGTAACACTCGACAAAAAAATAAGAGTGATCATCGGCGGCGCAGAAGAGACAACTTGGGAATGTGTAGAGCATTATTTTAATCATAACCCTCAACCGGATTATGGTTTCTCTCCAGATGGCGACTTCCCAATCGTTAATGGAGAAAAAGGCATCCTATATGCGTCATTACAACGAGAATTCCCAACTCACAATGGCCTAGGAACTTGTCAGATCGTAAGCATTGAAAGTGAGCGTGACAGAACATCCACCTGCTATCAATTATCGATTTATCTGACAGGAGAAAAAGCGGCTGAAGTAGCAGCAATATTTGAAACTTCAGCAACGGTCACTCTTGCCAATGTGGCACAAAGTGACAACCACCAACAAAAGGAGTTGTACTGCGTTGAATTGTCAACGCCGTGGGAGAAATCTCGCAACCCGCATAAGGTCGATAACTGTATGGATCAGTTTGTTCGTCACATGCGACATGTTGAAGGGTTAGACACTAACTCTCGAAATTTAATTGATTTACTAGACGCGTGTTTTAGTGATTCCAATGATGCTTCGAAATTAGGGCTAGCACACCAAGATAAGGAAATGGGGTCGACTACATGCTGTGTCTCCTCCATCAATTTGAATCAACATGGCTACAACTTGGATTTTGATTTTCGGTTTCCTAAAGGACTGACTATCGATCAAGCTCGTACCCAACTCCAGTATGTATCCCAACAATACGGAGTGAGATTGATTGAACACCAGTACTTACCTCTATCTTACCTCTCACCCGAAAGTGAACTTATCCAAGCAATGGGAAAAGCTTATTCCGAAGTTACCAAAATGGACGCTCAGTGCTTTAGTAAAGGTGCGGCTTCTTACGCGCGCGCGCTAAACAATGGTGTGGCATTCGGACCTACTTTTCCTGGTGATGTGACTCGTGTCCATGAGCCTAATGAAAGGCTCAGCCTCGAGTCATTAAAAAGAGCAATAACAATATACGTGAAAGTTCTCATATCACTTTAGGAGTAAATTATGAGAGATAAGGTTCAAGCACTTGCTGGAGGTATGATGGTATCCATCATCGTACTGGTTATCGCAGGTATATTTATTGGTGTAGGCGCTGGTGTTGTAAACCAAATGTCTGCTACCGACTCTGTTATTTGGGCATTCTTTAAGCTGATGTTAGATCTTGGCTTGATGGTCATGCGCAACCTACCGCCTTTCTTTGCGATTGGTCTAGCGTTCGCGCTGGCGAAATCTGAAAAAGGTTGGGCAGCCTTCACTGGCTTTACCATGTTCATGTGTTTCAATGTCGCTATCGGGTCGATCGCTGCATTTCACGGATGGACTCAAGAAACCACAAGCGTTGCGTCATTAATGAATGATGCTGGCTACGACAAAGTAGCAGCGCAAAACTTCAACTCTTTATGGGGTGAGTCTTTAGGTATCTTCGCTTACAACATGGGGATCTTTAGCGGTATTCTTGTTGGTTGTATTACGGCTTGGATCCACAACCGTTACTACAAATTCGAAATGCCTGCACTCTTGAGCTTCTTCTCTGGCCCTCGTGCCGTAGTGATTTTCGCTTACTTCGCTATCATGCCTATCGCGCTGTTTGTTTACTACGCTTGGCCGCCGATCGCTGGGGCATTGCAGTCCATCACTACCTTAATTACTAGCTCAGGTATTTTTGGCTCTTTCCTATTTGGCGTATTTGACAAAGGCTTATTGCCATTTGGCTTACATCACCTTATCGCCTTCCCTATTGAATACACTCGTGTTGGTGGCGTAATGGAGATTGATGGTGTTGTTTACGAAGGTGTTCGTAACATCATGAATGGCCAAATGAGTTCACCAGAGGCGACGAGCTACATTACACATAACTTTACCAGTGGCCGTATTCCAATCCAAATTGGTGGCCTAACGGGTGCTGCTTATGCAATGTACGTAACAGCAAAAACAGCCAATCGTAAAAAGGTAGCCGCTATCATGGTGCCTGCAGTATTTACGGCTGCTGTTATCGGTATTACCGAGCCACTAGAATATACCTTCC